>CADAQV010000006.1 GCA_902790095.1 uncultured Lachnospiraceae bacterium
TTTTCATGCTCTTCATATATATCGACATGGTGGCCCATAAGTGCAAGGAAGTATGCGCAGGTAAGGCCTGCGGGGCCTCCGCCCACGATCCCGATGCTCTTTCCCGTAGAGACATTCTTCTTGGGGTTTTCGACCTTATCCGCGCTGATCTGATCGACCGCGTATTTTTTAAGGCCGCGGATATTTATCGGAGCATCGATCAGCTTTCTGCGGCACTTTCTCTCACAGGGGTGTTCACATACCATCGCGCAGGCTGTGGGAAGAGGGTTCTTTTCCCTTATCTTCTTTATTGCGCCGGCGTAGTTTTCATCCTTTATGAGAGATACATAGCCCGGGACATCTACATGTGCGGGGCAAAGCGTCACGCAGGGAATGGTCTGAGTCTCATTTTCCGCGCATCTGCGGTTTTTGATGTGGCTCTCATATTCATCGGCAAATTCAGTGAGACTGTCGAGGATCAGATTGGCGGAGACCACGCCTACTGCGCAGTCTGCCGTCTTTGCGATCATTCGACACATGTTCTCCATCTTTTCGAGAGTCTTTTCATCGGCATTGCCGTCTAAGATATCGCTCAGTAGCCTGTCCACCTCCACAAGACCGTCGCGGCAGGGCACACATTTACCGCAGCTCTGGTTCATCGAGATCTGGAAGAGTGAACGGTATAATACGAGGGGGCACATCCCGGGGGGATATGAGCTCATCCTTGACCTGAATTTACGCAGCACCGTATCGATGCGCTGATTCATATTTCCTTGTTTTGCAAGTTTTTTCATAATTCTCACCTGTTAATTTTTTATATCTTCCCATTTCCAGTTTGCGACCTCGGGAAGGTCTACGCCGAAATCATGGATGTACTGCTTATGCTCTACGAGCTTGTCGCTCATCTTCTGATAGAGATATGAGCCTCTGTTTCCGAGCTGAGGAAGGTTGATGAGGGCCGTCTGTACGAGGTGGAAACGATCCACGTCGTTTTGTACGCGCACATCGAATGCCGTTGTGATGGTACCTTCTTCCTTGTAGCCGCGGACATGCATGAGCCTGTTGTTGTGACGGCGGTATGTGAGCTCGTGGATGAGCGTTGCATAGCCGTGGAAGTTGAATATGACGGGCTTGTCCTTTGTAAAGAGCATGTCATATTCGGCATCCGTAAGGCCGTGAGGATGCTCGCCTGCGGGCTGGAGCTTAAAGAGATCTACTACGTTTATGAAACGGATCTTAAGCTCGGGTATTTCCCTGCGAAGGATGGATACTGCGGCAAGAGCCTCAAGAGTGGGTGTTTCACCTGCGCATGCAAATACGATGTCGGGCTCCTGACCCTGATCGTTTGATGCCCAGTCCCAGATACCTATACCCTGTGTGCAGTGCTTTACCGCTTCGGGCATTGAGAGCCACTGGGGTCTGGGGTGCTTGCTGGCGATGACAACGTTTACATAGTTGCGGCTTCTTAGGCAATGGTCCATTGTGGAAAGGAGGCAGTTCGTATCTGCGGGAAGATAGATTCTGACAACGTCAGCCTTCTTGTTTGCGATGTGGTCCATAAAGCCGGGATCCTGATGAGTGAAGCCGTTGTGATCCTGCTGCCATACGGTAGAGCACATCAGAAGGTTAAGGGATGCGATCTCCTCTCTCCATGGAAGCTGGTTGCAGACCTTGATCCATTTTGCGTGTTGCGCAGCCATGGAGTCAATGATACGCGAGAATGCTTCGTATGTATCAAAGAAGCCGTGACGGCCGGTAAGAAGGTATCCTTCGAGCCAGCCTTCGCACATATGCTCCGAAAGCATGGAGTCAACAACTCTTCCGAATCTTGAAAGGTGGTCATCCATCTTTGTAAGCTCTGCGTTCCAGTCTCTGTTTTCAACGTCGAATACTGCGCTGAAACGGTTTGAATTGTTTTCATCGGGCGAGAATATACGGAAGTTCTTTGCCTCGGCATTGAGCTTGTAGATATCGCGGATGAACTTTGCAAGATTTGATGTATCCTGGCTTTCCTTTTCTCCGTGAGAACCGATATCAAAAGCATAATCTCTGAAATCGGGCAGGCGAAGGTCCCGAAGGAGCTTTCCTCCGTTTGCGTGAGGGTTCATGCCAAGCCTTGCATCGCCTTCGGGGCAAAGATCGGTGATCTCTTTGATGGGCTTTCCGTTTTCGTCAAAAAGTTCTTCGGGCTTATAGCTCTTAAGCCAGATCGTGAGCTTTTCGAGGTGCTCGGGCTTATCCATCATGATGGGCACCTGATGAGCAAGGAAGTTTCCTTCTATTCTCTGTCCGTCTATTACCTTTGGACCTGTCCAGCCCTTGGGAGTGCGAAGAACGATCATGGGCCATACGGGACGCGAGGCATCGTTATTGTCCCTTGCATTCTTCCAGATATCAAGGATCTTTTCGATCACAATATCCATGGTCTCTGCCATCTGTCTGTGCATCACCATGGGGTCATTTCCCTCTACAAAGTAAGGCTCCCAGCCGTTGCCGTGGAAGAAATCCACAAGCTCCTGATGCGAAAGACGTCCGAAGATGGTCGGGTTTGCGATCTTGTATCCGTTTAAATGAAGTATGGGGAGGACTGCTCCGTCGCCCACGGGGTTGATGAATTTATTGCACTGCCATGAAGTTGCAAGAGGGCCTGTTTCGGCTTCGCCGTCACCTACGACGACCGTTGCGATAAGTGAAGGGTTGTCGAATACCGCTCCGCATGCATGAGCTATGGAATAGCCGAGCTCGCCGCCTTCGTGAATGGAACCGGGCGTTTCGGGTGCGCAGTGGCTCGGAACACCGCCGGGGAACGAGAACTGCTTGAAGAGCTTCTGCATTCCCTCTTCATCCTGCGAGATGTTGGGATAGATCTCGCTGTATGAGCCGTCCAGATAGTCGTTTGCTATAAAGAAGTTTCCGCCGTGTCCGGGGCCTGAGAGAAGGATCATGTCAAGATCATATCTCTTGATAACGCGGTTAAGGTGTGTGAAGACAAAGTTCTGGCCGGGAACGGTGCCCCAGTGTCCTACGATCTTCTTTTTGATCATATCCATTGTCAGGGGCTTTTTCAAAAGAGGGTTCTCCAAAAGATAAAGCTGTCCTGCGGAAAGGTAATTTGCCGCGCGCCAGTATTTGTTCATACTTGCAAGCAGCTCGTCGGTGATCGGTCCTTTTTCAAGTGCGTTTGTACTCATTTTTTTCTCCTTGTTTTTTATATTTTCATTTTTTTGTTGCAAAAATACATCTTACATTATATCAAAAAAAACCCTTTAAGGCAATACATGTACTGCCATTTAAGGGTTTTTTAATCATTGCTGATATTGTTTATTATTTCTCTTCGCAAAAGCCTCCGAGGATCTTGTAAAGGGATGCGTAAAGGGCCTGTGCTTCACCTTTTGACAAACATACGCAGCCGCCCATCTTTTCGGGTATGGCGGCCGCCTCATCCGCAAGCGCGTAGCCTGCGGGAAGCAGGGTCAGGATGACGCATCTTTCATCCTGCGGACATCTTTTTCTCAAGAGGAGCCCCTTTGATTCGAGTTTTTTTACGACCGGAGTCAGCGTGCCCGAATCAAGGAAAAGGATCTCCCCAAGTTCTTTGATATTAATGCTCTCTTTTTCCCACATGACCATCATTACAAGGTACTGCGTGTATGTCAGCCCGAGAGGATCAAGGAAGGGCGTATAGCGCCTCACTATTTCCTTTGAACAGGCATACAGGGGAAAACAGAGCTGGTTTTCAAGCCGGAGCTGCGGGTATTTATCCATTGTCATATCAGTCCTTCAACTGCTTCTTTTACTTTCTTCATATCTATCGTGGGCTCAAATCTTGACGTGACATTTCCTTCTCTGTCAACAAGGAATATGGTGAAATTCCACTTGATATCGGGATTATCCTTGTAATTCTTGTCCCTCGCCTTGCTCATGGCTGCCATGGCGATCGCCTTGGCGCCTTTTCCGAAGGTCTCAAAGCCCTTTTGCGATTTTAAGTATTTGTAAAGCGGCAGTTCGTTTTCGCCGTTTACATCGGATTTCTTCATTTGCGGAAACTGAGTGTTATACTTCAAGGTGCAGAACTCGTGTATTTCTTCATCCGTGCCGGGTGTCTGTCCCGCAAACTGGTTGCAGGGAACATCTATTACTTCAAAACCCTTATCATGGAACTGCTCATACATTTCTTCTATGGGCGCATAGTGTGGCGTAAAGCCGCAGCCCGTTGCAGTGTTTACTATAAGCATTACCTTTCCCTTAAAATCAGACAGGGCAAGTTCTGTTCCGTCAGCCTTTGGTACCGTAAGATCGTATATAGTCATGCTGTCTTCTCCCTATTATTTGTTAGCGTCGATAAAGCTCTTCATGTTTGCCTTGGGCTGGAAACCGACAGTTTTTGCGGTCGCCTTTCCTTCTTTGAAGATTATGATCGCGGGGATGGATGTGATGCCATATTCGGATGCGAGATCGCCGTTTTCATCCACATCACAGTTATAGAATTCAACCGCTCCTGCGTATTCGTCCGAAAGCTCTTCCATCACCGGGGCGAGCATCCTGCAGGGATTGCACCATGTTGCGGAAAAATCTACTACAGCCACTCCTGCCTTCTTAACATCTTCAAATTCGTTTCTTCTGATAACCTTTACCATTTTGTTTTCCTCCTGTTATTGTTTTTTTCCTAAGTATCTTACCGCGCTTAAAGCGGCTGTGTTTCCCTGTCCGGCTGCCTTTATATACTGATAAGGCGTTCCGGCTATATCTCCGCAGGCAAAAAGCCCCGGAAGATTTGTCTCCATTTGAAGGTTCACTTTTATATGCGGACCGTCAAGCTCTATGCCCGGCACAAGAGTCCCGGGGCTCACCGCATCGCGAAGCACAAATATGCAGTCTGTTTTGTATTCGCCGGAATCGGTGATCAGCGTGTCAGCCTTCATGCTGCCCTTTATCTCTGCAGGCTTTTCTTTGATCACTTTAATGTTTGCCGCTTCTTTGGGCAATTTTTCTCCTGCGGGGAAATAAAGCACTTCGCTGCAGATCTCCGAAAGGAATTCTGCCTCCGCCGGCGCGTCCTCGCTTGCACCCACTACCGCAACTTTCTTTCCTTTGTATAAAAAGCCGTCGCATGTCGCGCAGTAGCTGACTCCCCTGCCAAGAAATTCCTCTTCGCCTTTTATGGGCCTTCCGTTTACTATGCCCCCGGCTATTATGACCGTCTTTGCGTCTATAATATCCTGCCCTGCCGAGAGAGAAAACCGGTCATCAAACGTGTATACGGCGCCGACTCTTTTTTCTGTTATCTCTATGCCCATCTGTTCAAGATGCCGGCTGAGGCTGTCTGCAAGCTGCTCGCCCGTGACATGGTAAAAGCCCGGGTAGTTTTCTATCAGATGAGCCTTGCGCATTTTGTCGCTAAGCGTCCTGCTGCCAAAAAGGATGATGCTTTTATTTCTTATCTTTGCCGTGATGGCCGCCGAAATGCCTGCCGGCCCGGTGCCTACTATTGCTATGTCGTACAAAAGATCACCTCCGTTTTTATTTTTTCGGAAGCTATGAGATATGATTCGCTTTTCTTTATGGGAAAAGGCATGGGAATATTGCGGTCTTCTATTTCTTTTACCGGGAGTTTTATCTCTGTAAAGGGGATGCTGGCGCCTGCGTGAAGGGCAGCGGCAAAGGATTCATAGGTTTCGGGTGAAGGCGGCACGAGGTTATAGGCGCCGGTGACCTTTGAGCTTTCGCAGATATCAAGTATGGCAAGGGCGGCGTCGGAGGCGTAGGTCATGTAAAAAAGGCCGTCCGAGTCGGAAGGTAGTATGATCTGACCGGCTCGCGATATCCAGTCGAAAAACATTTTTTCTCTGGGGGCGTAGTTTGCGGGGCCGTAGAGGACGGCGGGTCTTACGGATATGGGATTCATACCGCGTTTTTCGCATACTGCCTTAAGCTCTTTTTCAAGCTCTTCCTTGCCTTTCAGGTATTCGCCTTCAGGTCCTGCAGGAAAAGTAGTTCTTAGCGGGCTGTCTTCTGTGACGATGCCGTCTGAATGCTCATATACATCGACGGTGCTTATGAAAATGTATTTGGCGCTGCTGCGGCCGAATACATTTATTATTCCTTCGATATCGCCTTTTCTGTAGGCGCAGAGATCCACCACCGCGTCATATTCATTGCAGGGAAGCTTTTTTAAGCCTTCTGCGTCATGCCTGTCGCAGACCAGCTCGGTCACGCCCGGAAGGCCGACTTTAATGCTGCCTCTATTTAACACGGTGACAGAGTGTTTTTTATGTGAAAGCTCGACAAACCATCTGCCCAGAAAATAGCTTCCGCCTATTACAAGGATCTTCAATTTTGCTCCTTTTTATGGTGAAACTTCATTCTTTTTTTCTAATTTTTATATTTATTTTAAGGGTTAGACATACTTTAGACACACTTTTTTGATACGCTATAGCCATAGAAAGGTCATAAGTATTTTTCTATTTTCTCTCTCCCTTTTTACCCGGGTCATAAGACCCGGGTTTTATTTTATTTCTTTTCTTCTTTTATCTTTTCGGCCGCCAAAACCATGTCGGTTACAAACGCAGGCTCCCTCTCCGCCTTTTCATAAATAAGGATATCGGGCTTGTATTCGTTTATCACATTTATAATATCTCCCGACGTCCACGCCCATAGCTCTATCGTCTCTTTAAACGATTCCGCCATGTCATCTATAAAGAAGGAATAGATGTAACTGTCTCCGCAGATAAGAACCTTTATGTCATTATCCGAGTCGTCGTTTGTCCAGTAGGTCTGGCGGTAATCGGCATCTTTATAAAGCGTGAACTTTTCGGGTGTCTGGTATGCATGAGGTTCTTTAAGCTTATAATCCTGCGCATATTCTTCAAAATGTATGCCGCCTAAGATGGTATTTCCCTGATCGGTCATGGTGATATCGTAATCATCCTCTTTAAGCACCTTGAAGCGGCCGTTATTGTTAGCGTTGATCGTATCCATTATGAGGGTGTAGCCCATAAAGGCGCCCTGCTGGCTCCAATGCGTCACATCGGCACATTTATTATAGGTCCTGAAGCTCTGTTTTCCTTTTAGCATAAGCTCTTTGGTGGATATGACTTTTACACTTGTATTCTCTCTTAATGCTGCGACCACCTGATCCGTAAGCGAGATATCTCCTATGCTGTAGATGGAAGAAGGAAAGCTTTCGGGATATATCGACTGCTTATCCCACATCTGGATGTAATAAAACTGAATGCCGCGGCTTTCAAGGTAATCATTTACTGTCTGGAAGCTGTCCGTCACGACCTTAAGCGTGTTTTCATCAAGCAGATTCGTGTGCTGGAAATTTGCCATTACACGGTCATCCACAAAGTTCAGCTCTCCTCCCGGCCCAAGCATATAGGACTTGCTCTCGAGCCTTCCGAAAATGTTATAGCTTATACGTGCATTTGCATAGACCATTTTTTCACGAAAGCCTATGTTATCTCCAAGCCATTTTTCAATGCCTGATGTGAATTCGGTATTGATACTGCCGTCATCGTTTTTAAGGGAGGGAAATGAGGCAAGCGTCCTGTTTTCGGTCTCGGATACCCCTCCTCCCTTCCAGTTCGTGAGTGCAAGAGGGATGATCAGCATGAGCATGAAGGCTGTTATAAAAGAAATGTTCAATATCTTTTTGTACACACTCCCACCCCCTTAAAACTGAAAATAAATGAACGGATTGTAGGTGCCCGAAACGACCCGCATGATGGCAAAAGCAAACAGTAAAAGCAATATAAGCGCCTTTGAAGTATCATAAACCGCTTCCGGAAGCTTCTTCTTTGCGGCCTTTGCCGCAAGGCGGGGAAGGGGCGTTGAAAAGATGATGCCGCATACTAAAACAAATATCACCCAGCCGTCGAGGTAATACCAAACCGAATAAAGCACCTGTCCCGGTCTTTTGACGCGGAACATGATGGCTACGGTCTTTAAAGCATCCTTAAAGGTGTCCGCACGGAAAATGACCCACCCGAGGTTTACGACCATAAGGCAGTAAAAATGCGCACATGTGCCCTTTATCAACCGGCCGGGCGTGAGTTTTTTTACTATGTTTTCTGTTTGCATGGATGCATTTTTCTTTTCTGCGGTTCCTTTTCTTTTAAGCAGCCTTTCAATCAGAATGAATGCTCCGTTATAGATTCCCCAAATGACAAAATGCCATGCGGCGCCGTGCCATATACCGGTCAAAAGAAAGACTGCGGAAAGGTTAAAATACACTCTTTTTCTGTTTCCGCCAAGGGGGATGTATACATAATCCCTGAACCATCCGGAAAGGGAAATATGCCATCTGCGCCAGAATTCCGTGATAGAAGCCGAAATGTACGGAAGGTTGAAGTTTTCGTTGAAATGGAAGCCGAACATTCTTCCAAGGCCTATTGCCATGTCGCTGTAGCCCGAAAAATCGAAATAGATCTGCAGTGTATATGCTATGCTGCAAAGCCAGACGGTGAAAAATGCGGAATTTCCGGCCCCCTGTTCCCACACGCTGTCTACAAGGGCCGCCATGGTATTTGCTATTACCGCCTTCTTTGCAAGGCCCATGATGAACCTCTGAATGCCTGATACTATGTCATCAATATTCTCTTTTCTCTTATCTATCTCGGATGCGACATCGGAATATCTGACTATCGGACCCGCTATAAGCTGCGGGAAAAGCATGATGTAAAGAGCGACCTTAAATATGTTTTTCTGGACCGGGACAGTGCCCCTGTAAACGTCAATGACATATGAAAGGCCCTGAAAGGTAAAAAACGAAATACCTATGGGCAGGACGATATTAAACGGCTCTATTCCCGCATGAGTGATCGATTCTATGGAGCTTAAAACGAAGTCAAAGTATTTAAAGTAAAACAAAAGCGCAAGGTTTACGCTTATCGTAAGAACCAGAAATGCCTTTTTATGTTTTTCCTTATTGGTTATAAGCATTGCCCCCGCATAGTTTGCGGCAACGTTTGCAAGTATTATCCACAGGTATGACAACTGCCCCCAGGCAAAGAAAACAAGGCTCGCCAATAAAAGCCAGTAGTTTCTTGCGCTCCCTTTCAGGAGGTAATAAAAGGCCAGCGTTATAGGAAGAAATGCAAATAAAAATATCGCAGAGCTGAATACCATGACTTTCTTCTTTCCTTGTGTTTCCTATGTTTAACTATTTCTTTTTACTGCTTTTGCGTCTGATCTTTTCGGGGAGCTTTAAAAGTTCTGAAAGTACCCACCCGGCAGCAAATGTGAGCAGGGTTATAAAAAGCAACGCAACATACGCCTTCACAGATGAATCGGGATTTTTCCTCACCAGAACTTCAAGTATGAGCCTGTGCTGAAGCAAAAATACAGGATATGAAAGCTTTCCCATAAAGGAAATGACGCTTCCGGCGGCCTTGCATTTGTTTATCAGGCAGCCGGCGTGATAGAGGCATATAAATAATGACGGCCCCATGATATGAATGCATATGCTGTTGTTTATCCTTGACATCTCAATCGAGTTTGCAGGGATGCGTACAAAGAATAAGACCCCGCATATGGCCGCGCATGGGATCACGAGCCATTTGTTATCAAGTATCTGTTTTTTATATTTTGCGATAATCATGCCGATAAAGAAGCTTGCAAGACATGCAAAAAGGTTTTCTTCAAGGGGGATCACAAAAAATGTCGCCGCACATGCAAAAATGTAGCCTGCAAGCACTATAGCAGAGGATGCGATAACGCTTTTGTTAAAACCGGCCGCAACCACCGGATAGAGAAGATATAAAAGGATTATCGCGCCGAGGAACCATTCGCCTAAGATGTAATATCCCTGCACTCTGTATGCGAGATACCCGTCCATGCCGGCTGCGGTGAGCAAAAGCTTTGCGGGGTTTCCGCCCCAGAAAAAGTTTTTAGAGTCTATAACGCTTTTTATAAAGAAAACTATATAGGCTATGTAAAAGGGAGGATATATCGTTTTGGCCCTTTTCAGATAAAAATTTTTTAAATTTCCGGCCTTGGGATGGTTGTAGTAAAGAGTCATTCCGGAGATCACGAAAAATACAGCCACAAAAAGTCCGCCGAAATCTCCGTTTGCAAATATGTAAAAAGGTCTTATGCTGCTTGCGGTATGGCATGAAAAATGGAAGGCAATTATCCCCAAAGCACAGACCGCCCGTATAAAATCTATCCCGTATAGTCTTTCTTTGCGATTACCTTCCATTTTGAAAACCTGCCTTACTTATGTGCGCTTTGCACGTTTTTTACTTTTCGGATGTGATATCCATGCCGAAATATTTTTCGGATATCTCTTTAAGCTTGCCTTCTTTTCTAAGTTCTGCAAGCGCCTTATCCACAGCTTCCTTTAAAGATGCCGAATCTTTGCCCTGCGGCATTATCATGCCCACCTTTTCAATGTCCGTATCGTATGCCGCCACTTTTATGTTTGCATCCGGCTTTTCTTTCATATAGTCATTTATAGAGACCTCTGCATTAAAGGTCGCATCGACTCTTCCCGCAAGAAGTTCGTCTATCGTTCCCGCAAGGGACTCAACGTCCTTTACCGTTGCACCGTACTTTTCGCCAAGCAGCTGATATGTACTGTTTGCGGAATTGCATGTCACCTTACCCTTAAGGTCTTCAAGGGTCTTTATTTCGTCATTGTCCCCTCTTACGACAAGTACGGTTCTGTTGAATGCGTAAAAATCGCTGTAGGTGTAGGCCTGCGATCTTTCGTCCGTATATCCGACGCCGTTTGCCATAAGGTCGTATCTGCCGGCCTGGACTCCCGCCAAAAGACCGTCCCATTCTCCTGTTACATACTTTGGCGTAACACCGATCTTTTCGGCAACGGCAGTGGAAACTTCCACCTCAAAGCCCGTAAGCTTTCCGCTTTCATCTTCATAGGTCCATGGCGCCCAGTTGCCTTCCATGGCGATCACAACTTCGCCTTTTTCCTTTATCCGCGCCAAGAGGTCTTTTTCATTGCTGCCCGCGGTTTCCTTTACGGAAGAACTTCCGGCGCATCCTGCAAGAAGCATGGAGGTCATGCATGTAATGAGTGTTCTTTTGAGTAATTTTTTCATTGGCTCTCCTTTTTGTTTTGAGTAGGTTCCCTTAGCCTGAAGCTTTAGGGTGAAAGTGAAGTAATGTTACTCTTCTTGCTGCATTTTGATACTTTTTATAAATTCTCTGCTTCGCTCCTCTTTCGGTGCGTAAAAGAATTCTTTTGGTGCTCCTCTTTCTATGATCTCGCCGTTATCCATGAAAATGATATGATCTGCAACACTTTCGGCGAAATGCATCTCGTGTGTTACGATGAGCATCGTCATGCCCGACTGAGCAAGCTTTCTTATGACCGAAAGCACCTCGCCTATAAGTTCGGGGTCGAGAGCGGATGTGGGCTCATCAAAATAGATTATTTCGGGGTCTGTGGCCAACGCACGCGCTATGGCCACTCTTTGCTGCTGACCGCCTGAAAGCTGTATGGGATAGTAATTTGCGTGGTCTGCAAGGCCGACCTTTTCAAGCATCTGCATGCCGATATCTTCGGCCTGCTTTTTAGGGATCCCCCTTGCGGCCGTAAGCCCTAAGGTAACATTTGCGAGTGCTGTCTTATTTGCAAAGAGATTGAAATTTTGAAACACAAACGCTGTCTTTTTTCTGATCGCAGCCATATCGGCTTTTTTTATCTTTTTAAGGTCGTATTCGCATCCGTCAAATGTCATCTGCCCGCCGTCGGCCTTTTCGAGGAAATTAAGACACCGGAGAAGTGTCGTCTTTCCGCTTCCGCTGCGGCCAAGGAGTGCTATAACATCGCCTTTATTCACTTCTATATCTATTCCCTTTAAGACTTCTTTTTTTCCGAAGCTTTTTTTAAGGTCTTTTACGGATAATATCATAATCTGCCCCTCGCGCTTCCCGCATCTTTTATGACTGTTTCGCGGGAATTATAGGCACTGAGTTTCTTCTCAAAGTGTTTTTGAAGGATCGTAAGTATTGTCGAAAAGAAAAGGTAAACGAGCGCCACTTCTATGTAGAGCCACAGGGGCTCATAGGTCCTTCCGACTATCTTTTGCGCCGCCATGAACATATCGGCAACGGTTATCTCCGCAACAAGGGACGTGTCTTTAAGCATGGCTATGAGTGAATTTGACAGCGGCGGGAAAGCCGTCCTGAAAGCCTGAGGGAGGACTATCTTTTGCATTATCTTAAAATAGTTCATGCCCACGCAGTAACCTGCTTCAAGCTGCCCTGCCGGAACCGCTTCGAGTGCGGATCGCATAGTCTCGGCACAGTATGCGCCCTCGTTAAGCGAAAAGACTATCACTGCGCACACAAATGAGTCAAGCACGATACCGACTTTCGGCAGACCGTAATATGCCAGAAAGAGCTGTACCAAAAGGGGCGTCCCGCGGAATATCCATATGTAGAATCTTGCAAACTGCGTAAAGACAGGGACCTTGGCATACTGGATCATAGCCATGGCGATGGCTATGATCATGGCCAGAGTGAAGCCTATTATGGTAAGAGGGATCGTTACCTGAATGCTTGCGAGCATTATTTTTCCGAAGCCTTCCGCCAGAATGTTTATTATCCTGTCCGACATTTATGTTCCTCAGTTCCTTGGGTGTTTAGGTTTTCTTTCATCATTAAAGTTTTATTATAATATAAGTTTCCTCAATTTTAAAGTTTTTTTTATTTCTTTAAGGAGGCCGTTTTTTTATTTCTTTAAGGAGGCCGTTTTTTTGTTTCTCTAAGGAGGCCGGCCGGTAACAAAACTTTTGGGGACAGGAGTCGCAGGCCTTAAACATAAAACATGAGTTATACATCCCGCGGGATAGTATAACTCATGTGGTTGTCAGGAATGCTTTTTTGCAAAAACGGATGACTGCTGTATTTTGTAGCTGATGATGAAAAGGACGGTGTCAACGATGAGCTTTATGACGGTCTCGTTGACGTGGGTGAGCCAGAATATAAGTGTGGTCGCGCCGGCAGAAAGCCCCATCTGGCAGCAGGCAAGCGTAGCATATTTGACGGCTGCCTTTCCCATGTTTTCTTCACTTTTAAATACGAATATGTAATTTATAAGGTAGTTGTATGTTGCCGATATGATGCGCGCCGCAACTGTTGATATGGTGACATACCATACAGGACTTTTGTCCTTTAAAAGGTTGCAGAACAGCATGAACAGCAATATGTCGAGGACTGCGGAGGAAAGGGATGATATGATGAACTTAAGTATCTTTCTTCCGAAGACCTTGTATATCTTTATGGAGTCGCGCACAGGACGGAAATGTGTCTGGTGGCTCTCCTTTGAGTCGTATATGGTGGGTATGGAGACTTCGATTATTTTGTATTTGCCGGCCGATTCGACAAGCATCTCCATTTCGAATTCGAAACGCTCTCCTCTTACTTTTAAAAGCTTTTCCATAAAGCTTCTGGGGATGCCTCGAAGGCCCGTCTGTGTGTCGGACGTTTTTATACCTGTCACAAAAGACATGACTTTTATGGTTATCTTGTTTCCGAAGCTGCTCTTCCAGGGGATGTCTTCCCTATCGAAAGATCTGACGCCCATGATAAGGCATTCGGGATTTTCTTTAAGAGTGTCCGAGACTTCGGATATAGCCTCTGCCACATGCTGGCCGTCGGAATCTGCGGTGACTACGCCGGAGGCTTCAGGCATATTTTCAAGGATGTATGAAAAACCTGTTTTGAGAGCCCTGCCCTTGCCTTTGTTGACTTCGTGATGAAGAACATGCCCATTTTCGCCCAGCATTTCGCTTGCTTTGTCAAACAAAGAAGCATACTCTACTCCGCTTCCGTCATCAACTATGACCACGTAGCAGCCTGTGGGAATGAGCGTCTCAAGGAGGCCGAGCATGCGATCATCCGGTTCATAGGCGGGTATAAGTATAGGAATACACCTGTCCATAATAAATTATCCTTTATTGTTCGGCAAAAAAAGCTGCTCTGCCGATGGAAATTAACTGATTATATGATTATACACCTTATTGAAAAAAAGTTCAATCTATATTGTGTGTATATTGTGTGATGCAAGGGATAAAGGGTCATGCATAAGATGGCATAAAGAAAACGGCGTAAAATTAAAGTAAAC
This sequence comes from uncultured Lachnospiraceae bacterium, assembly GCA_902790095.1. GTDB lineage: Bacteria > Bacillota > Clostridia > Lachnospirales > Lachnospiraceae > UBA4292. The sequence goes on from CADAQV010000006.1 coordinate 14,075, forward strand.
GCAAAAGCGTCAAAGAAAGGCATTGTAAATTTACTTGCGTGAGTTTATAATCTTAAAGTCGGAACCGCAAACGTGCGAATCCATTTAGAGACCGGCGCAAAGGAGATATTAATATGCCCAAAAAGAAAAATGAACATAAAGAAATTAACAAGGAATTGTTTTCGTTTATAGCCGGATCCCCCAGCTGTTACCATACCGTTTCATCTGCGGCAAAAATATTTGAAACAGCCGGTTTTGAAAGGCTTTATGAGGGAGAATGCCGGGATCTTAAGGCAGGCAAGGGTTACTTCGTTGTAAGAAACGATTCTTCTGTAATAGCTTTCAGGGCACCGGGCAAAAAGCCCGAAAGTTTTAAAATAATATCTTCCCACAGCGATTCACCCTGTTTTAAGTTAAAGCCAAATCCGGAACTTAAGGCGGACGCGTATGTCACGCTGAACACCGAAAAATACGGTGGGCCGCTTATTTCGCCGTGGTTTGACAGGCCGCTTGGACTTGCGGGAAGGGTGACTGTAGCAGGTGACGGCTGCATATACACAAAGCTTTTTGATGTGGGGCGGGACATTCTTATGTTACCCAGCCTTGCAATACATATGGACAGGGATGCCAACAAAGGACATGAGTTTAAGCTTCAAAAGGAGCTTACGCCTGTTTTTACCGGCGCAAAGAGCGGCAAAAATGTTAAAGAAATGATCGCCCGCACGGCAGGCGTAAAGGAAGCCGATATAATCGATATGGACGCAGTGGTTTACTGCCGAAGCGCTGCCACTGTATGGGGAGCCGACGAAGAATTCATATCTGCGCCAAGACTTGACGATCTGCAGTGCGTCTATTCGGCCGTAAAGGCGCTCTGCTCTTCTTCCGGGTGCGAAACCGCTGTAAATATGTGCTGCATCTTTAATAACGAAGAGGTCGGAAGCCTTTCGATGCAGGGCGCAGACTCATCTTTCCTTTCGGACACTTTGGAAAGAATTGCCTTTTCTTTTGGGCTGGGCAGAGATGAATTCCTTGCCGCAACCTCAAAAAGCTTTCATGTCTCTGCGGACAACGGACATTCCGTGCATCCTAATTACCCCGAAAAAAGTGATCCGGCAAACAGACCGGTCATGAACGGCGGCGTTTTGATAAAGAGAAACGCATCCGAAAAGTACACGACCGATTCGGTGTCTGCCGGAATATTTAAGATGATCTGCAAAAAGACAGGCGTGCCTTTTCAGGACTATGTAAACCATTCGGACATACCGGGAGGTTCCACTCTTGGAAATATTTCGAATGCGCATGTTTCCATGCATTCTGTCGACATCGGCGCCGCCCAGTTTGCCATGCACTCGCCCTATGAATCGGCAGGGGCATTTGACAGCTTATATCTGTTTAAGGCGATGAAATGTTTTTATGAGGCGGATATATGCGCGGACAAGGATCGTTTTGAAATCGTGTTTTAAATTATGCCGGTACTTGAGCAGGCTCTGCTACAGGTTGTTGTACAGGCTCTGCTACGGGTTCTACCACAGGCTCGACCACAGGTTCTACCACAGGCTCGGGTACGGGCTCAGGCACGGGCTCAGGTTCGGGCTGCGGTTCAGGCTGAGGTTCAGGCTGCGGTTCAGGCTGAGGTTCGGGCTGAGGTTCGGGCTGAGGTTCGGGCTGAGGCTCAGGCTGGGGCTGCGGCTGGGGCTCAGGTTCTATAACGGGTTCGGGCGGGGTCTCAGGGGTTTGGGCAGGAGGTTCTGCCGGCGTTTCGCTTTCCTCTTCGCTTTCCGTCTCTTCTTCTGTCGTTGTCTCTTCCTGCGTCCAGATAACTTTTATCTCCCCTGTGTCTTCATCCACTATTACCATAGGGATGCCTTCTTTTACGGGCTCTTCAGGTACGCTTTCCGTTTCAAGCAATGGGTCTATGGTCGTCTCGTCTTCGGCAGGGGCATCCTCTCTGTCTTCTTTAAAGAAGTATTCTTTTGTGTTCAAAAGGTCTGCCGAATAATTAAGATAGAGGGTGCCTTTCATATGGCTTATGGAAGGCAGCACGTCCTTTAGGGCATGGATCTTTTTTTCTATATATGTTCCTTCACCAAGATAGGCTTTTATGTCTCCGACATAGACAGTTATGTTCATGTTTGTGTCTATAAAGACATCATCCACATGAAGTTCTTCGGCTTTTATAACGTTACTTAGAACGAGTATGGACCCGAAGATGGAATTATCCGCAACGGGCAGCTTGTCATTTAATACGAAGTAGTCGAAGTTAAAGCCTTCTATCGCAACTACGCCGTCAAGGCGCATGGTGGAGGTGTCGACTATGACGCCGTCGCTGTCAAAATACAGGTAGGTCCCCATGTATTTAAGGGCGCCGATGATGCCTTTTTCATAGACGACGATCTCTGCCGAATGAAGGCCTGTGATGTTTACCTCATAGCTTTTAATAAAGGGGATGGTAACTGCTTCATCCTTATTTTTCTTCCACATTGCATAGACAGTATGTTTGTCTTTATCTGTGGGGAAGATATATGAGATTATCTCCTCATCCGAATAGATCTTGTTGCCGATGACCGAAATGTCGGTGATCTTCATGTTCCAAATGACTATACAGGCTACAAGCAATGTAATAACGGTCAGCGCGGCGAATCCAAGGATGATGATACGCTTCCTTTTATTCTTTTTCATTCGCCTGTTTCCTCTTTATGTCCGATTCTTTCGGGCTCTGACGGTCGACCGCCAACACAAGACCTATCTCACCGAGTGTACATATGATGGCTGTACCGCCCGATGAAATGAAAGGCAGGGTAACGCCTGTGTTTGGCATGAAGTTTGTCGCAACACAGATGTTTAATACTGTCTGCAGGATAAGGTGTATCAAAACACCCGAAACTATCATAAAGCCGCTCATGTCCTTTGCGCGCTGCGCAACTCTGTGAAGCCTGAAGAACAATACGGCAAATAAGAGCATGGTAAAGATGGCGCCTGCCCAGCCAAGCTCTTCGCATATGATGGCAAAGATCATGTCGTTTTGAGCCTCGGGAAGGAAGCCGAGTTTTTGTATGCTTGTTCCAAGTCCTTTTCCGAAAAGCCCGCCGGATGAGACGGCATAAAGGCTCTGAAGGATCTGGTATCCGCCCTTGGGATATTTTTCGGGTTCAAGCCATGCATAGATACGCCCCAGTCGGTTTTCATTCAGGACATGCTGAATGATGCCAAGCTGCCATGCGGCAAATAAAGCCGCAGCGCCGCTGAGAATTATGATGGGATAGACCCACTTGGCCTTGCTGGCGGTGTAAAGCATGAAAAAGCCAATACCGACAACTATAAGTCCGGTACTCAGGTTATTCTTTATTACGAAAAGGGCCGCCATACCCGTGATCAGCATACCACCTAAAAAAAACCTGACATTTATGTCACTCTGTCCCCTTTTTCTGGGCTTGTAATGGACAGTCAGCCATCTTGCAAGCAGAAGGATCAGAGCCGGTTTTGCAAGTTCTGAGGACTGGAAGTTAAAGCTGCCTATCATGATCCATCTTCTCTGTCCGTTTACCTCTGTACCGAGGAACATCGTATAGGCACATACTATAACCATGAGGACGAACAGAATGACCGATACTCTTAAATAATAATGGTAATCAAACCTTGTGACCACCCACATGACCAAAAGACCAAGGGCCATGTATTCGGCCTGTTTTTTTGCAGTCTTTAAGGCATCACCGCTTACCATAAGGTCTTCATAATTGGTTACGGAATAGAGCATCAACAGTCCGAAGAGCATAAGGCAGAGCATGGCAAAAAGCAGTATGTAATCATACTGCGCTTTGGGGCCTTTATATCGGACGGGTGGTTTTTTTCTGCGTCCTTTTTTTTCCGTTACCTTCTGCTCTTCTTCCATCTTTTGCCTTTGCAAGTCCTATTACAGTTCATTTACCATTTCTTTGAAAATGCGGCCGCGCTGTTCGTAGTTGTCAAACATTCCCCACGAAGCACACGCGGGAGATAAAAGCACGTTGTCGCCCGGACCGGCCGCTGCCACGCATTTATCGAAAGCCTCTTTGAAGCTTTCCGCAAATTCATAATCCTTAAAGCCAAGCTTTTCGCAAGTCTCGGCAATTTTTTCTTTTGTCTGTCCTATAAGGACAAGTTTTTTGACCTTGCCTCCGAATGCCTTTATCCATTCGTCATATTCGGAATGCTTGTCATAGCCGCCGCCTATAAGCACTGTGGGACCTTTCATGGCCTTTACCGCCTGTATTGCGGCGTCGGGATTGGTACCCTTGGAGTCGTTATAGTATTTTACGCCGCCTATCTCACGCACAAATTCTATGCGGTGTTCCACCGCCTTAAAGCTTTTTACGACCTTTATAATGACATCCATGGGAACTCCCATGGCAGATGTAACGGCAATGGCCGCGCAAACATTTTCATAGTTATGCACACCCAAAAGATTCATATCATCGGCATGCATGAGCCTTTCGGCCTCTCCGTTTTTAGCCTTGTAAAAGACTTCATCCTTTACAAAATATCCGTTTTCAAGCTCTGTTTTGCTCGAGAAGAATACGACCTTGCATTTCTTTTCAAGTTTAAGCTTTACTCCGAATTCTCTTAAGATGGGATCCTCGTAATTCAAGACACATGTATCGTCCATGGTCTGATTCATCGCGATCCTTTCTTTCATGGCAATATAGCATTCCATGCTGCCGTGCCTGTCAAGATGATCGGGCGTGATATTCAGTATTGCGGATACATTGGGATGAAACTCTTTGGCTGTCTCCATCATAAAGCTGCTTATCTCTATTACCGTAGCCGCATTTTCGGTCATCTTTGCGGCAGCGGAGGCATAGGGAAGACCTATGTTTCCGAGTGTATAGGTCTCGGGATAGAAGGCCGAAAGTATTTCACCTGTAAGCGCTGTTGTGGTGGTCTTGCCGTTTGTGCCTGTGATGGCCGCGAGCTTTCCCTTTGCAAACGAATATGAAAGCTCTACCTCGCCCGTTACGGGTATATTCTTTTCCCTTACAGCGTCAAGGAAAGGCGCTTTGACGGGAACGCCCGGGCTTATGACGCAAATATCCGTTGCATCGAGTATCTCCTGCGTCAATGCCCCAACATAGACCTTTAGGGCAGCCTCATATGATGCGCCGCCCTCAAAATCTTTCATTACCTTTTCTTTTATGTTTTCGGGAATCAGTTTTTCGTTCCCGTCGTAAAGCAATACTTCATTTCCTGTCGAAAGGAGCATCCGGCTAAGGTATACGCCGCTTATGCCGCTTCCGACGACCAGATATGTCGCCATTTTCATTTCCTTTCTTTATACCAGTAATCCCAAAAGGCCTATTGCCCCGCCGATGACAGTCACTATGGTGAATACTCCGACGACCTTGGTCTCCGACCAGCCGCCAAGCTCGAAATGGTGATGTATCGGTGCCATGCGGAAGATTCTCTTTCCGTGGGTCTTTTTAAAATATGTCACCTGTATGATGACCGAAAGAAGTTCACATGCATAAATGACTCCGACAAAAAGTATCAAAAGCGGAAGCCTTAACTCAAGCGCTATCGCTCCGACAAAGCCTCCAAGCGCAAGCGAACCGGTATCTCCCATAAACACCTTTGCGGGATGCAGGTTTGAGATC
>CADAQV010000007.1 GCA_902790095.1 uncultured Lachnospiraceae bacterium
GGAAATCAGCAGATCGAACAGGAGCATCTGCTTTACAGTCTTTTGACTATAGAGGACAGCCTTATTCTGAAACTGATCCAGAAGATGGGGATCGATCCGAAGGAATTCGTGGAGAGCGCGGAGAACGCCCTCGCAGGAGTAAACAAGGTCAGGGGATCTGAATCCAGAGTTTACGTCAGCGGTGATCTCAACAAGGCCCTGATCGGCGCCGAGAATGAGGCAAAGCAGCTCGGTGATGAGTATGTCAGCGTAGAGCACCTTTTCCTGTCTCTGATCAGGAACGCAGACCGTGTGCTTTCCCAGCTTTTCAAGCAGTACGGCATCACAAGGGACACATTCCTCAAGGCTCTCTCCACAGTGAGAGGAAACCAGAGAGTTACATCAGACAATCCCGAGGCAACCTATGATACTCTGGCCAAGTATGGCGAAGAACTCGTGGGTAAGGCAAGGGACCAGAAGCTTGACCCGGTCATCGGAAGAGATGCGGAGATCCGCAATGTGGTCCGCATTCTTTCCAGAAAGACCAAAAATAATCCCGTTCTGATCGGTGAGCCCGGCGTCGGCAAGACAGCCGTTGTTGAAGGGCTCGCGCAGCGGATCGCCAAGGGCGACGTACCGGAAGGACTCAAGGATAAGAAGATCTTTTCCCTCAATATGGGTTCCCTGGTGGCGGGTGCAAAATATAGAGGAGAATTTGAAGAACGTCTCAAGGCCGTGCTTGAGGATGAAGGAGTGATCGTACAAAACAGGATCATGGAAAAGTCCGGGATAAAAGACGGCTACAATATAACCGTCTACAACGGAAAGCTCGATCGGGCAACGGTAAAGGTGAACGGCACTTTTATCAATTACATAGGATCCCTTATAGTAATGACCGATGAGGCTTACAAAAAAGCCTACGGCACTGAACCCGTTCACAACACGATATATGTAAATGTCCCGGAGGATAAGCTTAAGGGTCTGGCAGACACATTGCTGGGACTTGACGAAAGCATCTCGATCAAGTATCCGGACTATTATCTCCCCATGCTCAATTCCTTTATCAAGCTGTTTGATCTTCTCGTGATCATACTTTGCGGGCTTGCGATACTTATAGTTTTCATGGTTCTGACGAATCTGTCGAACATATTTGTTGCCGGCAAGATGAAGGAGCTTTTGATAATGAAGGCAAACGGCTTTTCATCAGGGCAGGTCACGGGTTATCTGCTTAGGGAGACAGTGGTGACCACGTTTCTCGGCCTTTTGCTCGGCACAGGCCTTGGAATACCCTTTGCCGCCATGATAGTAAGAATGATAGAATCCGACAAAATGACAATGATAAGATCGCCTTTTGTCCTTGCCTGGGTCATTGCGGTGTGCGCGGGAACACTGTTCTCCGTAGTGATAAACGGATATGCGTTCCGAAAGACCCGGAAGATCAATGTGATCGATATTACAAGATACTAAACAGGTACAAATATGAAGAAAAACGTAAATGTTGATGTTTTATGGACCGTGATGCGGATGCTGGAATCCGAGCAGACAGAGGAGGCTCTGGCAGAGGTGATCTCCACCTTGCTCTCAGTTTTGAAAGCCGAATCTGCGGCAGTCTGGCTTAAAAATGAAGGTGACGGTCATGTTTACTGCGTCTCATCTGCAGGCGATGTAAGCAGCACAGGCTATTCCATAGAAGCCGGACAGGGCATTGTTGGGGAGGCCTGCGAGGCGGATGAGCTCATATTCATAAATGATGCCGCATCAGACCCCAGATTCCCCGGCGGCAAGGATGAGATCACAGCCTTTACCGTCAAAAACATGGCTCTTATGCCCATGAAGGCAGAAAAAAAGACCATAGGGGCTTTCCAGATCGTAAATTGCCAGAATGAGGGCGGATTCAGTGAGGATGAGCTCTATCTCATAAGATCGGTAGCCGGTCTTATGGCAATGGTCATAAAGGAGAAGGGCTTTACAGCCGGCAGTGAAGGCGAAAAGAAGGTCGTTATGTCCTTAAGAAACATAACGAAGGAATACGTCTCGGGAGTCGAGACCCTGAAGATACTTAAAGGCATAGACCTTGACATCTTCGAAAATGAGTTTCTTGTCATCCTGGGCGAGAGCGGCTGCGGAAAATCCACGCTTCTAAATATAATCGGAGCAATGGACAGTCCCAGCAGCGGAACGATAACAGTGGACGAAAAGGACTTTTCACACCCCCAGGAAAAAGATCTGGTGGAATTTCGACGTGACGAGATAGGCTTTATTTTCCAGGCATATCACCTTATGCCCAACCTTACGGCAATAGAAAACGTCGAATACATAGCCGAGATATGCAAAAACCCCGGAAACAGCGCCGAGGCAATTGAAATGGTTGGGCTTACGGACAGGGCAAACAACTACCCATCAATGATGAGCGGCGGACAGCAGCAAAGAGTCTCAATAGCAAGAGCCATAGTCAAAAACCCCAGGATAATACTGGCGGATGAGCCCACAGCGGCTCTTGACTACAATACGAGCATTGAGGTGTTGGAGCTTATCGAAAAGCTGATAGCGGCAAAAAGGACCACGGTCGTCATGGTCACTCATAATGCGGAGATCGCAAAAATGGCAAACCGCGTTGTAAAGGTAAAGGGCGGGAAGATATCCAGCATAAGGATAAATCCATGGCCCCGGCATGCGTCAGAACTCGTATGGTAATCCTGCCGGGCAGGTATTATTAATGCGTGTTATAAAAAAATATATATACACAGGAGGAAAAGAAACAATGAAAAACACACCGGAAGTAAAAATCGGAATCGTCGCAGTCAGCAGAGACTGCTTCCCCGAGTCTTTGTCCGTAAACAGGAGAAAGGCGCTCGTAGCCGCTTACAAGGCTAAATACGGCGAAGCAGACATCTACGAATGCCCTGTATGCATCGTTGAAAGCGAGATCCACATGACACAGGCGCTTGCCGACATCAAGGCAGCAGGCTGCAATGCACTTTGCGTATATCTCGGAAACTTCGGTCCCGAGATCTCAGAGACCCTTCTCGCAAAGCATTTTGACGGTCCTGTAATGTTCTGCGCAGCAGCAGAGGAGAGCCAGAACGATCTTGTAGGCGGCAGAGGTGACGCTTACTGCGGTATGCTCAATGCAAGCTACAACTTAAAGCTCAGAAATGTCAAGGCATACATTCCCGAGTACCCCGTAGGTACCGCTGAAGAATGCGCTGACATGATCAACGAATTCGTTCCCATTGCAAGGGCTGTATATGCTCTTCAGAATCTGAAGATCATAAGCTTTGGTCCCAGACCCCTTAACTTCCTTGCGTGCAACGCACCCATCAAGCCTCTTTACGATCTTGGTGTTGAGATCGAAGAAAACTCAGAGCTAGACCTTTTCGAAGCATTCAACAAGCATGCAAACGATCCCAGGATTCCTGCAAAGGTCGCAGAGATGGAAAAAGAACTCGGCGAAGGAAACAAGAAGCCTCAGGTTCTTCCCAAGCTTGCTCAGTATGAGCTTACCCTTCTTGACTGGATCGAGGAGCACAGAGGATACAGAAAATATGTATGTATCGCCGGAAAGTGCTGGCCTGCATTCCAGACACAGTTCGGTTTTGTTCCCTGCTATGTAAACAGCCGTCTCACAGGAATGGGCATCCCGGTTTCATGCGAGGTAGATATCTACGGTGCTCTCAGTGAATTCATCGGAACCATGGTCAGCATGGATGCCGTTACACTGCTCGACATAAACAACTCCGTTCCTGCCGACATGTACAAAGAATCCATCGAAGGCAAATTTGGTTACACACACAAGGATACCTTCATGGGCTTCCATTGCGGAAATACATGCTCAGGCAAGCTTACAAGCTGCAACATGAAGTATCAGCTCATCATGGCACGTAATCTTCCCGAAGAGGTTACCCAGGGTACTCTCGAGGGCGATATCGTTCCCGGTGACATCACATTCTTCAGACTTCAGTCTACGGCTGACACACAGCTTCGTGCTTATATCGCACACGGTGAGGTCCTTCCCGTTGCCACAAGATCATTCGGCGGCATCGGCGTTTTCGCTATTCCCGAGATGGGCAGATTCTATCGTCATGTTCTTATAGAGAAGAATTTCCCTCATCACGGAGCCGTTGCGTTCGGACACTTCGGAAAGGCTTTGTACGAAGTATTTAAATACATAGGCGTTCCGGTTTCCGAGATCGGATACAATCATCCAAAGTCAGACAGATATCCGACAGAGAATCCTTTCGCCTGATCTATATAATACTATCTTTTACGCGCAGGAAGGGCAAACCCTTCCTGCGCTAAAAGGATATTGCTCTTTAGGTGATACATGAGTAGATATATTGGCGATAAAAAGTTTTATAAAATGGTGCTTGCGGTCGCAGTGCCTATGATGATCCAGAACGGCATCTCAAATTTTGTGAGCCTTTTGGACAATCTTATGATAGGCCGGGTGGGGACAAATGCCCTGTCCGGCGTGGCTGTATCAAATCAGCTTATTTTTGTTTATTACCTTTTGGTGTTCGGCGCAAGTGCCGGCGCAGGCATATTTACCGCACAATACCACGGAATGGGCGACATAGAAGGCGTAAGAAACACCTTCCGCTTCAAGCTTGCGATAAACGTGATCCTTTCCATGGTAAGCATGGCCGTATTTTTTGTCTTTGCCGACCTTTTGATAGGTCTGTTCCTGAAAGGCGAGGGTGACCCGAAAGATGCAGCGGAAACTCTTGAGATAGGAAGAGAGTATCTGTATATCATGCTTATCGGGCTTATACCTGTCGGCATAACAAACTCTTATTCGGGGACATTAAGGGACACAGGTCATACAAAGGTTCCGATGATAGCAGCCATTGCCGCAATATTTGTAAACCTTGCCGGAAATGCGGTGCTGATCTACGGACTTTTCGGCTTGCCGGCCATGGGCGCTGCGGGTGCAGCCATAGCGACGGTTCTTTCAAGATTTGTCGAGATGACATTTCTTATCGTCTACACGAAGTCGCACTCAAAGACACACAGCTTTATAGTGGGAGCCTTCAGGAATTTTTCTCTTCCGCCGGGGCTTTCCAAAAAGTTTTTGCTCAAATCGCTTCCTCTTATGGCAAACGAGACGCTTTGGGCACTCGGAATGACGACGATCAATCAGTGTTATTCCTACAGAAGCCTGAGCGCGGTCGCGGCGATAAACATAGAAAACACCATCTGGAACCTTATGGGAGTCTCCTTCCTTGCTATGGGTGAGGCTGTGGGCATAATAGCCGGGCAGATACTCGGAAGCGGAGACGTAGAAAAAGCAAAGTCCACCGCCGCAAAGATGCGCATCTTTACGGTCATGCTCGGGGCAGCCTTCGGGGCTTTAATGATAGCGGTCAGTCCGTTTTTTCCGAAGCTCTACAACACAAGCGATGAAATAAGATATATGGCAACGCAGTTCATAATAGTCTACGGTGTTCTGATGCCGCTGTTTGCCTATACGCATGCGTCCTATTTTACCATAAGGGCGGGCGGTAATACTTTGATAACGTTCATTTTTGACAGCTGCTTTGTATGGACCGTGGCTGTGCCGACCGCATTTGCCTTAAGCAGATGTACGGATCTGCCGGTACTGAACATGCTCATAATAGTCCAGTCGCTCGAGGTCATAAAAGCCATAGTCGGTGCGGCGATGGTTCTAAGCGGAATATGGGCAAGGAATATAGTAAAAGAATAGATTAATAAACAAAATAAGAGGTTAAATAATGGGATCTGCAGAAGAAAAAGCAAAAATGATATGTTCTTTGATGACACTGGAGGAGATGGTATCACAGCTCAGATACGATGCCCCCGCGATAGAAAGGCTCGGCATACCGTCATACAACTGGTGGAACGAAGGCCTTCACGGCCTGGCAAGAAACGGTATATCGACCGTATTTCCACAGTCCATAGGGCTTGCTGCCATGTTTGACGAAAAGGCGGTAAAAAGAGTTGCCGAGATCACCGCAACCGAAGCCCGCGCAAAGTATAAGGAGTATAAGGCCTTAGGAGATACCGATATATACAAGGGCCTTACCATATGGGCGCCAAATGTGAACATCTTCAGAGACCCGAGATGGGGCAGAGGACAGGAGACATACGGCGAAGATCCCTACCTTACATCAAGGCTCGGCGTTGCATATGTACAGGGACTTCAGGGAGACGGAGAGTTTTTGCAGACTGCAGCCTGCGCAAAGCACTTTGCGGTACACTCCGGCCCTGAAAAGCTCCGCCACGAATTTGACGCGCGTGCAAGCGAGTACGATCTTGAAATGACATATCTTCCCGCTTTTGAGGCCCTTGTTAAAGAGGGAAAGGTGGAAGGCGTGATGGGCGCGTACAACCGTGTGAACGGCGAAGTGGCCTGCGCTTCGGAATATCTCATGGGCAAGCTTGAAGAATGGGGATTTGACGGATATTTCACATCCGACTGCTGGGCCATTCAGGATTTCCATGAGCATCATCATGTGACAGAGACACCGGCACAGTCCGCAGCAATGGCTGTAAACGCCGGCTGTGATCTAAACTGCGGCTGCAGCTATCAGCATCTTCTTCCGGCCATAGCAAACGGACTTGTAAAAGAAGGAGCTATAGAAAAAGCCTGCTATCACCTTATGCGTACAAGGGTTAGACTTGGCTGCTTTGAGGAAAAAGAACCTTTTGACAGGATCCCTTACACCTGTGTAAGCTCGGAAGCTCACAAAAAGCTTTCGCTTGAATGCGCAAGAAGATCCATGGTCCTTCTTGAAAACAACGGCATACTTCCGCTTGACGAAAAGAGCTACAAGACCATAGCGGTCATAGGCCCGAATGCTACATCACTTGAATGCTTAAACGGTAATTATAACGGAACGGCGGACAAATATGTCACCTTCCTTGACGGTATCAGGGACAGGTTCAAGGGAAGAGTGCTTTATTCTGTCGGTTCGCACCTTTATAAAGACAGATGGTCGGTGCTTGCAAAGCCGGGCGATACATATGCAGAGGCTATCGTATGCGCAAAAAACAGCGATCTTGTAATACTTTGTCTCGGACTTGATCCGACTATCGAAGGCGAAGAGGGAGATACAGGAAACGAATTCTCCTCGGGAGATAAGGAATGCCTTAAGCTTCCCGAAAGCCAGAGACATCTTTTGTCAAAAGTGATGGTGCTTGGAAAGCCCGTAGTGGTCGTGGTTGCGGCAGGTTCGGCAATAAACACGCTTTGCCACCCCGACGCTCTTATTCATGCATGGTATCCCGGCTCGGAAGGCGGAACGGCTCTTGCCGAAATACTTTTCGGTGACGTTTCACCATCAGGAAAGCTTCCTGTTACCTTCTACGAAAATGATGAGGATCTTCCCGATTTCACCGACTACTCTATGCAGGGCAGAACTTACAGATATACGCGCGATAACATCCTTTATCCCTTCGGATACGGCCTTACATACGGCAAAGTTGTGGTGGAAAGCGCTTCTTATGAAGATGACAGGGTAATAGTGAAAGTTAAGAATGCCGGCACCATAAAGACGGAAGATGTAATAGAAGTTTACATCAAGGGAAATGCTCCGGAAGAAAAAGAGATCTTAAGGCTTTGCGGCTTTAAGAGGATCAAACTTTCGGCAGGAGAGTCAAAGGAATATTCCATACCTCTTCCTAAGGATTCAAAGGCGTTTACCTGCTGCAACGCTTCGGGAAAAAGAGCAAGATATTCGGACAGATTCACCCTTTATGTAGGTACGCATCAGCCCGATCATATAAGCACCAGATTATCAAATTCCCAGACGGTCAAGCTCGAGATTTCATTTTAATTTTATATTCATTAGTTGCTATTTGATATTCGGTATGGTATTATTAAAAGTGATGCAGACCATAGTGCAAAAAACTGTTTTCCCCGCTTTTTAGCGGGGCATCAGACCGGGGTATTGATATGGACGAAAACAAAAATGGAAAAAAGAATATCGGGAAAAAAATATTAGACGGCATAAGATACGGGCTCGGATTCAACAAAAATCCCGCATATGTTGCCGAGTACATGCATGAGGCAAATGTAAGAAGCGCGGCATATATGTCTCTTGTCGTTATCGCGCTTGAGATATGGATGCTGATCAGGTATGTGAAGAAATATGTTGTCACGGGTAAATGTGCCACATTCGGCATATTCTGGCACTATACAAGGTATTACTGGATATTTCTTTTCTGCGCGCTGATTGTTTTTGCATATTCTCTTTTGTTTCTGTACGGAAAGATAAAGAAAAACCGGGCAGTGACGGCGCTATTTACGGTTTTTCTCAGCTCGGTATGCCTTTATTTTGGTATGATCACATCCTTTACCGACTTTGAAAAGGGCAAGATGATCATATGCTTTTTGACCATGGTCCTGTATGTTGGGTGCCTGCTTATATGGAGACCTTTCATTTCTGCATTTATGTTGACAGGAATAGCGGTTGCCTTCACCTATTGGATAAACAATTATGCTGTGGACGACAAGACCGGCATACCTATCCAGCTTGGGGATGGCGATACGGTTAACTATATAACATATTTTATCTCGCTCACAATGGTCGCTGTCAGTATCTATTTTCAAAGATACCGTGAGGCAAAAAAAGCACAGAGTCTTGCAGATGCCATGGTGACTGACGATGTCACCGGAATGCCGAATATCAGAAAGTTCAGGACAGAAGCATCAAAATATGTAAAAACATGTATGAGCGAAGAAAAAAAGCCTGCCTATGTGTTTTTCAATGTGGAAAACTTCCTGACATACAACGATCGTTTCGGATATGAAAAGGGAAATGAGTTTTTGAAGATACTTGGAGGGATTATTGAAGATCATTTTCCCGGAGAACCGTGTGCAAGAGATACGGAAGACCATTTTGTCGTGGTCAGCTGCCGGGACAATCTTGCAGACAGGATAGGACAGATAAGGGAAGCATTTCGAAAGGGTTATAAAAAAGAAATCTATCTTGATCTGAAAGCAGGAATCTTCAGACCTTCAGACCCCGATGCCGATCCGATACTTGAACTGAACAAGGCAAGAATAGCCTGCTCGCACCTTAAAAACAGAGAAGAGCTGTATATCATAGAGTACGATGAAAAGATGGACAAGCAGTACAGGCTGCGCCAGTATGTGCTGAACAACATTGATAAAGCGGTAAAAGAGGGCTTCATAAAGGTATACTACCAGCCCGTCGTATGGTCAGAGGACGGTAAACTTTGTGGCTGCGAGGCGCTTGCAAGATGGGACGATCCCGAAACGGGCTTCTTATCGCCCGGCGTATTTATCCCTGTTTTGGAAGAATGCCGCCAGATACATAAGCTCGACCGTTGCATCTATGAGACCGTATGCAAAAGCATGCGGGAATGCATGGATAAGGGACTTCCCGTATTTCCGGTATCGCTTAACTTCTCAAGACTCGATTTTGAGCTTATGGACGTTGTCGCAGAGCTTGAAGGCCTGATAGAAAAGTATCAGATCCCAAGGGATTATCTGCATGTTGAGATCACTGAAAGCGCTCTTACCGAAAATATGTCACGCCTGCAGGAAGCCATGAACGTTCTGCATGCAAAGGGATATTCCATCTGGCTCGACGATTTCGGCTCCGGCTATTCTTCAATGAATGTACTTAAAGACTACAGATTCGATCTTTTGAAGGTCGATATGGTCTTTTTGAGAAATTTCTCGGGCAACGAGAATTCAAAGAAGATCATAAAGAGCATATTGGAGCTTGCAAAGTCGCTTGACATGATGACGCTTACAGAGGGCGTCGAAAACGACGAGGCTGTTAAATTCCTCCAGGAGGCCGGCTGCGGCAGGCTTCAGGGTTATTTCTACGGAAAGCCCATGACATTAGAGGACATTCTCGCGCGAATCGCGGACGGGACATATGTTCTTTCCGATAAGTTCATCTGAAAAGTAAGATAAAAGTTATTTATTTTTTCACAAAATGTTATTTCTTTTGCCTCCGGGGTAGGATATAATTATCATATCTTACTTTGGAGGTGTTTTTATGCTTTATAAGAATCCGGTCATTTCAGGTTTTTATCCCGACCCATCCGTTTGCAGGGCAGGGGATAAGTTCTATCTTGTATGTTCGTCTTTTCAGTATTTCCCGGGAGTGCCGCTTTTTGAAAGCGAAGACCTTGTAAACTGGAAGCAGATAGGGCACGTCCTTACCAGAAAGAGCCAGGTCGATCTGCAGACCGTTCCGAGCTCGGGCGGAGTGTTTGCGCCGACCATCCGCTATAACGACGGACATTTCTACATGGTCACCACAAATGATACCACTCATAAAAACTTTTATGTCACGACCGATGATATTTACGGAGAGTGGTCGGATCCCGTAGTCGTTGACCAGGACGGCATAGATCCTTCACTTTTGTTTGAGAACGGAAAAGCGTATTTTTTGAGTAACGGCTCGGATGATGAAGGAAAACACGGCGTGGTGCAGTGTGAAATAGATATAAGGACAGGAAAGAAGCTTTCGCCTTCAAAATGCATCTGGCAGGGAAGCGGCGGCAGATATCTTGAAAGCCCGCATATGTATAAAATAGGAGATTATTATTACCTGACGGCTGCGGAGGGCGGAACCGAATACGGCCATATGGTCACCTATGCAAGAAGCTCTAATGTTTGGGGGCCTTTTGAAGGCTATGCTAAGAATCCCGTTGTCACAAACAGAAACAAAGCTCCCAATATCATCCAGGGCATAGGGCATGCCGATCTGGTGCAGGGCAAGGACGGAGAGTGGCATTTTGTTGCGCTCGGATTCAGACAGATCCATATGTGGCAGCCTTTCCATACTCTTGGCAGGGAAGTTTTCCTTCTGCCTGTAAGCTTTGGAGGTGACGGCTGGTTTACATGCGGTGACGGAACGGCGGAGGAGACATATGCCGTTAAGGGAGACTTTGAGCAGAACGTAAAGAAAAAATGGACCTTTGAGAACACCGACTGGAACATAGACTGGTGCATGCTCAGATACCCCGATGAAAATGACTACGAGCTTTTTGACGAAGGCGCAGTGCTTCACGGCGGCGGCGCCGGACTCGACTCATCCCTTAGCCCCACATTCATAATGCTTCGCCAAAAGGACTTTTGCTTTGCGGCAGGTGTGGACGTAAAAATAGACAGGGATGAGGCAGGTTTTGCCGTATATCACTGCGAGACCGAGCACTACGAAGCATTTATCAGGCGCGCAGCGGATGGCTTTGAGGTGGGGCTCAGAAAAAACATCGGCGGCGTAAAACAGGAATTCGGAGTAAAAGCGCTTACTGCCGGATACGCAAGGCTCATTATCGAAGCGGATGCGCTTGAATACCGATTCTATGCCGAAACGGGCGGAGAAAAAGTGTTCCTCGGAGCCGGCGCATCCAAGTATCTTTCAAGCGAGGTCTGCGGAGGCTTTACCGGAAACATGATAGGCATATATGCATCGGGAAGCGCAAAAGGAATATTTGAAGATTTTGAGATAATATACGAATAAAGAATAATAGAGAACACCCTGCAGATGTCCACTTCTGCAGGGTGTTCTAAATATGGAATGGGGGAGATGTCTTAAGAATTAGCTTTGCGGTAGCAGTGGAATTTTCCGTTTTCGGAAACATAATCATGATCATCACTGGTAAAATTATAATCCACGCCGTATTTTCCTTTTGTCATCTCATATGTGAATGTAGGCACATTGTCAGAGATGAAGAATGTTACCTGACCGCCAAGGTCATCCGAATCGGCCTGAGCGTTTATGGCATTCGCAAGATCCACAAGATCCTGAGAACTGTTGCTTGAGGGATCGGAAAGATCTACCGTGCAATAAGCGTTATCGGTGTTGCTACCGCCGCCGGTCATTATCGCATCGACTATCGCCTTGTATGTCGTGTCATCATTTGCGGCAGCGTCTATAAGGAGTGCAGTGATGGCATTTGCCACAGTGTCCGCGTTAGACATGGCCTTGGATATTCTGGATTTTTCAACATATTTCAAATACTGGGGGGCGAGGACTCCGATAAGCACTGCCATTATCGCGATGACGATTATCAGCTCTATCAAAGAAAAGCCCTTGTCATTCATCTTCTTCATATTTTCTCTCCTGGGCAGATTTAAAGGACTGTCCTTCCTTTGCGTTACGAAAACGTTTAATTTACCCTACCATCATAATATATTAAAAAAAACTAAATTTCAAATCATAGATTTGCGCAAAAATTGTCATTTTTCCACCGACACGGCTTTTGACGGAAAAACAGATCTTTCGGCCTATAAAATTGAATCTTTTGGGAGTGCGGGAACGTATGCTTCAAAATATAGAAAAACAGTTTACTTTTATCTGTAATCGTGTATAATGATATAAGATGGAGTCATGTGGATTTTGTCTCATAAGGGGGATTGCATGGGATTTGAAGATATGACCATAAGACAGTATGTCGAAGAACTGTCATCAAAAAAACCGGTTCCCGGGGGAGGCGGCGTAAGTGCGCTTACGGCTGCTTTGGCTGCGGGCCTTTCAAGGATGGTTTGCTCTCTTACCATGGGTAAGAAAAAGTATGCCGCAAACGAAAGAATAATACTCGAGACAGCTACGATGCTGTCATCCATAACGAACGATCTTTACGACTGTATGTACTATGACGCAGAGGCCTTCGAGCCGCTTTCCCGCGCATATTCCATGCCAAAGGACACCGATGAGCAGATACACGAAAAGATGAAGGTGATGGAAGAATGCCTCGCAAGGGCATCCGACCCGCCTATGAGCATTTGCATTCTCATATGCAGAATGGTGCCTTTGATAGAAACAGTCATGGAAAAGGGAAGTACGCTCGCAGTGTCCGATGCGGGCTGCAGCGCTGCGCTTGCAGAGGCCGCTTTCAAGGCTGCCTCTCTCAATGTCCTCATAAACACAGGGCTTATGCGTGACAGGGATAAGGCAGACTGGATCAATTCCGAACTTGCAGGAATAGAGAAAATGACTCTGCCGCCTTTGCAAAAGATCTATGAGAAAGTTTATTCGGGCTTAAACAGAGATTAACGACCCAAAAAGAGGAATAAAATGGAAACACTTAAAGGAAAAGAATGCGTGGAAGCGCTTCTTGACAAAATGAAACTTAAACTACTGCCTTTTGAGGGCTTTCAGCCACACCTTGTTATAATAAGAGTGGGCGACAACCCTTCGGACATTTCATATGAAAAGGGCGCCATGAAGAGGATGGAAAAGGCAGGCATCCGCGCAAGCAATTACCGCTTCGATGCGGATGTTGACCCGGACAAGTTCATGGAAGCGTTCAGATATTTAAACAATGATGAGGATGTTGACGGCATCCTTATTTTCAGGCCTCTTCCAAAACATCTTGACGAAAAGCTCATCTGCAATACCATAGATCCTGTAAAGGATATGGACTGCATAAGCCCCGTAAACCAGGCAAAGCTTTTTGCAGGTGACGAATCCGGCTACGCTCCCTGCACGGCTGAAGCTGTAATGGAGCTCTTAAAAACATACCACATAGATCCTGCCGGCAAAGAAGTTGCCATAATCGGCAGGAGCATGGTCATTGGAAAGCCCCTTGCCATGCTCATGATAAAGGCAAACGCCACAGTCACCGTCTGCCACACAAAGACAAAGGATATTGAGTCGGTGTGCAGAAGGGCAGATATTGTTGTTGCCTGCGCAGGCTCCGCAAAAATGGTGACTCCCGCTTTCCTTAAAAACGATGCGGTAGTTATAGATGTCGGTATAAATGTCGATAAAGACGGAAATCTTGTCGGTGATGTGGATTTCGATGCGGTAAAAGACGTTGCATCGGCGGCATCTCCGGTGCCCGGCGGGGTCGGCATGATCACAACATCCGTACTTGCAATGCACGTTATTAAGGCGGCTCTTATGAGAAGAGAACTGCCGGAAAACTAAATATTTAATCTTTTTTGGAGGTATCAAATGTATTCTTTTTCAGAGATCGAACAAGAAGATCCACGCGTAGCCGAGGCGATAAGGCTTGAGGTCGCAAGACAGAACAGCCACATAGAGCTTATCGCATCGGAAAACTTCGTAAGCAAGGCAGTAATGGCTGCAATGGGTTCACCGCTCACAAACAAATATGCAGAAGGCTATCCCGGCAAGCGTTACTACGGCGGATGTGAGTGTGTCGATATAGTCGAAGAACTTGCAAGAGAAAGAGCAAAGGAACTTTTTGGCTGCGAATATGTAAACGTTCAGCCTCATTCGGGCGCACAGGCAAACATGGCTGTTTTCTATGCAGTATTAAAGCCCGGCGACACCTTTATGGGCATGGCTCTTGACAACGGTGGACACCTTTCACACGGTTCACCCGCAAATATGTCCGGAAGCTACTTCAACTGCGTTCCCTACGGTGTAGATGACAACGGCTTCATCGATTATGACGAAGTATTAAGGATCGCAAAGGAGTGCAAGCCCAAGATGATCGTCTGCGGTGCTTCGGCATATCCCAGAACTATAGATTTCAAGCGCTTCCGTGAGATCGCTGATGAAGTCGGCGCAGTTTTGATGGCAGACATCGCGCACATTGCAGGTCTTGTGGCAACAGGCCTTCATCCCTCACCCATCCCTTATGCGCATATCACAACGACCACCACTCACAAGACTCTTCGCGGTCCCAGAGGCGGTATGATCATGTCTTCAAACGAAGTAAACGAAAAGTACAACTTCAACAAGGCTGTATTCCCCGGACTTCAGGGCGGTCCTTTGATGCACGTTATTGCCGGAAAGGCAGTATGCTTCGGTGAGGCACTTACGCCTGCATTCAAAGAGTACATGACCCAGGTAAAGAAAAATGCGGCCGCTTTTGCACAGGCTCTTATGTCAGAAGGCCTTGAACTTGTATCGGGCGGTACAGACAATCACCTTATGCTTGTAGACCTCACAAATACAGGCAGAACGGGTAAGGAAGTTGAAAAGCTTCTTGACAGCGTTAATATCACCTGCAACAAGAATACCATTCCCAAGGAGACAAGAAGTCCTTTTGTCACAAGCGGTATAAGACTCGGAACTCCCGCTGTAACAACAAGAGGCTTCAAGGAGGAGGATATGGCTGTTACGGCAAAGGCCATAGCTCTTGCCATAAAGGATCCCGAAGCAAATGCGGCAGAGGCAAAGGCTCTTGTAAAGTCTCTTACCGACAAGCATCCTCTCTACGACGAGGTTTAATACATGTTTTCTTCATCCCGTGCCCATATAATGCGCGGGATGTTTTTTTACGAAAAACAAAAAGGTTGTAAATAATTAAAAATAGTATATAATTATATATATGTATCCCATTGCTTGGTTTAGGAGGGGAAAATGAGACTGGCGATCTGTGATGATGATCTAAAAGAGGTGGAAAACTTAAAAGAGCAGCTGAATGCCTATCAGCATCTTCATGAGGAGGAGAGCTTTGTTTACAAAGCATATTCAAACCCTGCCGTCTTTCTTGAAGACTGGAAGAGGAATCCCTGTGACATTGCCATGCTTGACATCGTAATGCCGCACATGTCAGGCATACAGCTCGGAAGTGAGATCAAAAAGATCAACCCCAATACTATACTTATTTTCCTGACAACATCCAGAGAATTCGCTTTGGATGCGTATTCGCTTCGCGCAGAAAGATATATCTTAAAGCCCGTTACCAGAGAAGGCCTTTTTGAGGCCCTCGATTATGCTCACAGGATCAACTTTGCGGGCGACAAGGTGTTCAATATAAAGACGGTAAGCGGCAATGCCGCCATAAAATACGAGCAGATACTCTACATAGAAATGTCTGCCAGAAGAATGATAGTCCATCTTACGGACGGCTCGGAGATCACAAGTATCTACCTGCGCAGCACCTTCAGCGAAACGGTAGCGGAGCTTCTTGACAGCAGGAATTTTGTGCTCACGCATAAATCATTCCTTGCCAATATGACTTATGTAAAGACATATTCGTCATCTGTCCTTACTCTGCAGGCAAACAAAAGATCAAAAGAAGAGCAGCTGCCCATAAGCAGACAGCACACAGCATCCGTAAAGCAGAATTATCTTAAATTCATGGCAAGAGGAACGGAGGGATAATGGAGACCATAATCTTAAACTGTGCTTCCCATGTAGCCCTCATATTCTTCCTGTACTTTCAGTATGTCGGTGCCTGCCGCAGGGCAGACCTTATAAAGCAGCTCTTGTTTGTCATGGTCTTTTTGATATGTACCGAATTCGGCAAGTATCAGGGCATAAACGACATGGTCATCGTGTCCATGCAGGTGCTTTTCCTCATAGGCTCCGGCGTAATGCTAACAAAGGAAATGAACAAGGCGATCCTCATAACCACCTTCAACGGCATAGCGACGGCTCTGCCGGGGCGTATCGTCGGAAATATCATGATCCTTTACGCATCCGACATAGATAACCCCATGCGCTGGATCATGGCAGTCATTGTTTCACTCGCATTCCATGTGCTCGTTTTATATTTTATCATGAAATACATCGGTATCTTTTTCGACAGTATCAAAAGAGACAGGGATTTCCCGTGGAGCATCCTTATAGTCATCCCCGTTCTTTATTACATTGCCATCTATATGCTGATGAACTTCCCCATGAACTTCTGGGATCAGCCTCTTAACATGGCAATAGCGGAAGTCGTTTCCATGATAGTCATATTTGCCTACATGCTGATGATCCAGACTATCAAGTATCAAAAGAACAACTCAACGCTCTTTTATACCAACCAGGAATACGAGATCATGATCAGCCAGATGGAAGGCAGAATAGAGCTGAACATGGACAAGCAGAAGCAGGCAGCCATAGCAAGACATGACCTTCGCCATGTAAACAACGTGGTAAGGCAACTGATAGAAGAGGGTCAGACCGAGATGGCCGTATCCGTGCTGGACGCGCATGATGCCGAAATGGAAAATCTTGCGATGAAGACCTACTGCAAGAACGTCGTAATCAATTCGGTCCTTGAGTTTTCTGCATCAAGATGCAAGGAGCTCAAGATAAATCTGGATATACAGGCGGATCTGCCCGTAAAGCTTTCCGTGCCCGATCTTGAACTTGCTGTGGTCATCTCCAACATGATCGAAAACGCCATCAAGGCTGTAAATGTCGTAAAGGCTGACAGATGGATAGAGTTTCTTTCCATGAAAAAGGGCGATAAACAGATCGTCCAGATAACAAACCCGTTTTTGGGTACCATAAAATACAATGAACATACAGGTCTGCCCATAAGCGAACAGGGAGCAGGTCACGGCCTCGGAATGCAGAGCATAGAGACGTTCACCAAAAAACACGGTGCGGTCTTTGACTGTCAGGACGAAGACGGTATCTTTGTGGCAAGGCTCCTTTTGCAGGGCGGAGAAGACGAAGAAGAGGAGAAGTCCTTAGATGAATTACTTGATCAGTGATATACATGGAAATCTAGAAGCGTTTAAAAGGCTTCTTGCAGAAGCGAAATTTTCAAATGACGACAATCTTTTTGTTGTCGGAGGGATAGTTGACAATGGGCATGAATCCATAGAACTTATAAAGGATCTCATGCTTCGCGACAACGTTTTCCCCATCATGGGCTACCATGAGTTTTCGCTCCTTCGTTTCCTTAAAAACATGCAGAAAAAGGCAAACGGAGAAGAGATATCTCCCAAATCGAACGAAGCCGTTTTAAAATGGTTTTCGGACGGCGGCGCAGAGACCGCGCAGAAGGTTTTAGAGCTTCCCGAAGAAGAAAGAGACGCCATCTGCGACTACTTAGAGGACATGGATGTTTTCATGGAGCTTGAGATAGATGATGTGAGTTATGTCCTTGCACCCGGCGGCATCAGGCATTATTCGCCCGATAAAGAGCTTGAAGACTACGACTATAAGGACATGATAAACACTAAGGAAGCAGATACCAACATAAGCATTCCGGGCGCTACCTTGGTAACGGGCGCTTTCCCTTTAAGAAATGACGACGGAAGCCTTGTTGCCCAGATCACCGTAAAGCCCGGCCACATAATGCTTGATTGCGGCGCGGCATGCGGCGGAAGGCTTGGCATGTACTGCATCGAAACAGGGGAAAGCTTTTACGAAGATGTCTGAAAAGGCGGTCTTTAACTATGACAAACAAACCTCATTTGCCCATAAGCAGGCATCTGGGGTTTTTTTAGAGAAGGTCTGCGGGCACTTTGAGGTCCCGCGGATACAGAGTGTTTTAAACTATGATATACGATAAAGACATCAGGGAACCCTTGTTTTTGTTTCTGGAAGAGAAAATGGGCAAGGTCAGGTTCCTTGAAGAAAAGAGAACGGGAAGCGCCATAGCGGACGTTATGATGATACTTCCCGGCATGATATGCGGCATAGAGATAAAAAGCGATGCCGACAGCTATACGCGCCTTGCCGGGCAGGTAAAAAACTATGACAAGGTCTATGACAGAAATTACATAGTTGCGGGCACAAAGCATGCGCAGCATGTAAGAGAGCATGTGCCGGAATACTGGGGCGTAATAACGGTCGAAAAAGGCGAGGACGGCGAGCTAGATTTTTACGTTTTAAGAGAGCCTGCAGACAACCCGAACGCAGAGATGAGGGAAAAGACAGCCTTCTTATGGAGACCCGAGCTCGCGCACATTCAGGAACTGAACCTCATGCCGAAATACAAGGAAAAGAGCAAACTTTTTGTACGCGAAAAGATCCTTGAATATGTTCCGCATGACATATTGCAAAAGCAGATCTGCGACGAACTTTTCGAAAGGGATTACGACCTGCTGATAAGAAAGATAGATTCGTTCAGGGCAGAGCAGGGAAGGCCGAAGAGAAGAAAAACAAGAAAAAGGAAAGCGGTTAAACATAAATGAGCGTTGATGACAGAATTAAAGCTTTAAGAAATCTATTATGTTCCGACCTCCGATTTTCATGAGACCGAATATGTCGGCGAACATTTTAAATGCAGACAGTTCATCACAGGCTTTACAGGCTCTGCGGGCGTTGCAATAATAACTGCGGATGAGGCCGGGCTCTGGACCGACGGCAGATACTACATTCAGGCCGAAAGAGAACTTGCAGGAAGCTGCGTTACATTATACAAGGCAGGCATGGAAGGCGTCATAAAGCCGGATGAATTCATAAAGGATCATGTAAGCGCAGGAAGCGTTCTCGGCTTTGACGGCAGATGCGTTAATGCCCGTTATGCAGAGAAGTTAAAGAAAAACCTGGCGGAAAAAGGCGCATCGTTAAAGACGGATGAAGACCTTGTGGGCCGCATATGGACGGAAAGGCCCTCTCTTACATTCAGACCTGCCTATGACTGGCCGTTAAAATACGCGGGTAAAGGCAGGGACGAAAAGCTTGCGTTTATAAGGGAAAAAATGAAAGAGGCCGGCTGCGATGTTCACATCTTAAGCGCCCTTGACAATATATGCTGGCTTTTGAACCTTCGCGGAAATGACATAAAGCATTTTCCCGTTTTGCAGAGCTTTCTTTTGATGGATATGGAAAAGGTCACCTTATTTGCGGGCAAAGGCGCGATAGGCTCAGAGCTTGAAGATATCCTTAAAAAAAGCAATATATCCGTGAAAGAGTATTCGGATGTTTACGGGGATGTCTTAAAGCTCAGTGAAGGCTGCAGCGTACTGCTTGACAAAAACAAGGTAAATCAAAAGATAGTAAGCTGCATCCCGAAAGAATGCATAATAAAAGATGCTCAAAATCCCGAAGTTTTGCCTCAATCCGTAAAAAATGAGACAGAGATAGAAAATACCAGGAAGGCGCATATAAAGGACGGCGCTGCTGTCTTTGAATTCATGTACCTTTTAAAAAATAAGATCGGAAAAGAAAAGCTTACGGAAAAAGATGCAGAGAAAATAATTGACAGCCTCAGGGCAGAAAAGGAAGGCTTTATGGACCTTTCCTTTGACACAATATCGGCCTACAAAGAGAATGCCGCCTGCATGCATTATTCTGCAGCTGAAGAAGGCAGTGCTTATCTGAAACCGGAAGGCTTTTTGCTTGTGGATTCGGGCGCGCATTACCTGGAAGGGACTACGGATATCACAAGAACGTATGCACTCGGCCCCTTATCGAAAAAGGAAAAGAGGTTTTACACGGCAGTGCTTATCGGCTGCCTTCGCCTTGCGGATGCAAAGTTTTTATACGGATGCAAGGGTATAAACCTTGATATACTTGCAAGAGGCCCGGTGTGGGATATGTGTGCGGATTACCGCTGCGGCACAGGGCACGGCGTCGGCTACTGTCTCAATGTTCACGAAGCACCAAACGGCTTCAGATGGAGAATAGTGAGCGAACGCAACGACTCCGGAGTGCTTGAGGCAGGGCAGATAACATCCGATGAACCCGGATATTACGAGGACGGAGCATTCGGCATCCGCATCGAAAACGAGATACTCTGTAAGGAGATCGAAAAGAACGAATACGGAACATTCATGGGATTTGAGACCATAACCTATGCGCCCATAGACTTAGAGCCGGTGGTAACGGATATGCTCTCAAAAGATGATATAAGAAGGATAAACGATTACCACAAACTGGTATACGAAAAGCTCTCGCCCCTTTTTGAAGGCGAAAAGCTTGAATACTTAAGAAAGGTCTGCAAAGCGATATGATCGGTGATGGCGGAGCCGAAAGAATGGTGAGAAAAAGAAAGCCTGAATGGTGGATGATACTTGCGCTGGTTATAATGTTTTTATTTATCGGCGTGGTATTCATGTTCTTTTTCTTTATCTCAAACGGCGAAAGAATGATAGAGGTATTAAACAAGTCCACGGTAAAGGATGCATATAACATACTGACGGATGTAAAGGAAAAGTATCCCGATCTTGCGGTGACGGAATACGAACAGACGGATGACTCGGTAAGGATAGAATTCAAGTATTACGATACCATCCTTGAAAAGGACATAGACCTGCTGTCTTATTCATACGAAGTAAAAAGCTATATGGAAAAATATCTGAAGGATCACCCCGAAGATTTTATTAACACCGGAAAAAGAAAAGTATATTTAAGATTCCCTAATGCAGCCTACACAAATGTTAAGCCGGAAGATGACTTTTCATATTCGTGCTCCTTCTCTTATGCTTCCTATCGCTTTTCGGATATCACGGCGGGCGATTTTTTGAAGGACATAAGCTTTCTTCGCTCCGCCGAAGTCCTTACCTTTGAGTCGGGCGATAAACAGGCATTTTTCGGGACCGAAACGGATTTTTCGGGCATCAAAAACATTGAAGGGCTTGAATGCCTTATCATAGAAAAGACAGATCTGTCAAAAGAGAATACAGAAAAACTGAAAGATCTTTGTGACAGTCTCGGAATAACATTAAAAATAAAAGAGGAATAGAAAATGTACGACAGACTTACCAAAAGCGATATAGAAAAGATCGAAAAAGAGATATACGAAAGAACTCTAAAGGCAGAAGAATTGAACGAAGCCGTAAAAGCGGCAAAGGCTTTCGGAGACCTCAGCGAAAATTTTGAATATTATGCAGCCAAAAGAGAAAGGAATATAAACGCCGGCCGCATAAAGTATCTTGAGAACATGAAAAAGACCGCGACCATCATAGAGGATAAGACAGCTGCCGATCAGGTGGGACTTAACGACGAAGTCGAGCTATATATCATAGAAGACGACGATACCATGACCATCACCCTTGTCACCACCATCCTCGTAAACCCCGAAGAGGACAGGTATTCCATAGATTCACCCATAGGCAGGGCTATCCACGGCAAAAGAATAGGCGATGAATGCGTCGTACAGCCAGAAGACGGAGAACCCTATACGGTCAGGATCGTATCAGTGACCCCCGTTGACGGCGAAAAATTTGATATTGCGGGTTATTGATGTGTTGTTTTTTTCTTTGCGATGTGTTACTATATGGCAGGACTTTGCTTTAAGGAGGTTTTTATCATGAGCAAAAAAGTTGAAGATTACGTACTCAGCATACCGGATTTTCCCGAACCCGGCATAATATTCAGGGACATCACATCCGTAATAGGAGACCCTGACGGCCTTAAGCTTTCCATAGACGAGATGGCAGGCGAAGTAAAAGACATCGAATTTGACGCTGTTGTCGGACTCGAATCAAGGGGCTTCATCTTCGGCATGCCGATAGCATATAACCTTCACAAGGCGTTCATCCCGATCAGAAAAAAGGGAAAGCTGCCAAGAGAGACGGTTTCCATGAAATATGACCTTGAATACGGACAGGCGGAGATCGAGGTGCATAAGGATGACATAAAGCCCGGCATGAAGGTCGTGCTTGTGGACGATCTTATAGCGACCGGCGGAACCTTAGAGGCTGCCGCAAAGCTTATCGAAGAACTTGGCGCAACGGTCGAAAGGATCGTTTGTCTTTTAGAGCTCAAAGGATTAAACGGCCGTGAAAAGCTCGATAAATATGATGTAAGATCCGTTATATCATACGAAGGTAAATAATCATCATGTGGCAAGTGGGCGTGATCGTCCACTTGCCGTTTCGCGAAAAGAAAAGGGAGAAAACCGGCATGACACTTGACGAGGCAAGAAGCTTTTTTAAAAACGACCGCTATGCTTATCTTACGGGAATAACGATAGATGAGATAGGCGAAAATTATTCAAAATGCAGCATTAAGATAGATGACAGACATATGAATGCAAGAGGTTTTCTTATGGGCGGGGTAGCGTATACTCTGGCCGATTTTTCCTTTGCGGTCGCAACGAATGAACCCGAAGGAAAGCAGACCGTCACCGTGACAAGCTCTGTGTGCCACATGGCTGTTCCCAAAGGCAAGGTTCTCACCGCAGAGTGTACATGCAAAAAGGAGGGAAGGTCTATCTGTTTTTACAGAGTCGACATCACCGATGACACAGGCGCGCATATAGCGGAAATAAATATTACGGGAAAACATGTATAAAATGCTTGCATTTTGCATAAAAGCGGAGTATAATCGGCGTTAACCCTTCATTATACGCATAAAATACATATTATGCACAAAATATTGCATAAAAGGAGCTTTTGATGATACAGATAAGGACCATGACCTTAGAAGACTACCCCGGGGTAAAAGCCCTGTGGATGAGCATAAAAGGCTTTGCCATCAGATCCGTCGACGATTCATATGAGGGCGTGGAGGTATTCTTAAAAAGAAATCCCACGACAAGCGTTGTAGCTCTTGACGGAGACGAGATAGTGGGAGCCATCCTTTGCGGGCACGACGGCAGGCGAGGCTGCCTTTATCACGTGTGCGTAAGAGAAGACCACCGTATGCGAGGCATAGGCAAATCCATGGTCGTTTTCTGCATGCAGGCTTTAAAGGAAGAAAAGATCAACAAGGTCTCTCTGATCGCATTTACGAAAAACGATGTCGGAAACAAATTCTGGAGACAGATAGGCTGGACAAAGAGAGAAGATCTTAATTATTATGATTTTACGCTCAATGAGGCAAACATAATAGCTTATAACAACTGACGGAGGTTTTTATGATAAAGACAATAGAAGGCGGAGTTACCGCTGCGAAAGGCTTCAAGGCGTCATCTACCGCTGCGGGAATAAAATATCAGGGCAGGACCGACATGGCGATGCTCGTATGCGATGTGCCCTGCGTATGCGCGGGTACCTTTACATCAAACGTAGTCAAGGCAGCCTGCGTACTTTGGGACAAGAAGATAGTGGAATCGGGCTCTCCTATGCAGGCCGTTGTCGTAAATTCCGGAATAGCAAACGCTTGCACCGGCAAAGAAGGCTTTGATGCCTGTGAAGCTACGGCAGCAGCTGTTGAGAGCGAGCTTGGAATAGACAGACGCCATGTTGCGGTCGCATCAACCGGTGTGATCGGTATGCAGCTTCCGGTAGAAAAGCTTGTCAGCGGCGTATCGGATATGAGCAGGACACTTTTCGGCGGCATCGAAGCCGGAACAAAGGCATCAAAGGCCATCATGACAACAGATACTGTAAATAAGGAGATTGCCGTCACATTTGATATACAGGGAAAAACTGTGACACTCGGCGGCATGAGCAAGGGCTCCGGCATGATCCATCCCAACATGTGCACGATGCTCGGATTCCTGACTACAGATATAAGCATTGAAAAAGCGCTTCTTCAGGAGGCTTTAAAGGAGGTCGTTACCGACACCTTCAACATGATCACCGTTGACGGCGACACATCCACAAACGACACGCTCCTTATCATGGCCGACGGGCTTGCCGGAAATGACAGGATAAGCACAAAGAATGATGATTACGAAACATTCAAAGAGGCTCTGTTTTATGTATGCCGATTCCTTGCAAGGAAAATGGCAGGTGACGGCGAGGGTGCGACAAAGCTCTTTGAGGCAAAGGTCGTTAACTGTATCTCAAAGGAAAACGCAAGAATACTTGCAAGGTCCATAGTCGGTTCAAACCTTTCAAAGGCTGCCATATACGGCTGTGACATTCGATCAGGAGACCGTGGAACTCTACTTTGAGAGCAAAAACGGAAGACTCGAGGTATTCCACCGCGGCACGCCCCTTGCATTCGACGAAGAAAAAGCACTTGAGATATTAAAGTCCGACGAGGTCACGATATACGTAAACATGAACGAAGGCGATGCCGAGGCTACGGCCTGGGGCTGCGACCTCACATACGATTATGTAAAGATCAATGCGGATTACCGTTCATAAAGGAGAATAAAATGGCACAGGATATTTCGGAAATAATGGGAAAAGCGGAGGTGCTTATAGAAGCCCTTCCATACATTCAGAGATTCAATCGCAAGATAATAGTCGTAAAATACGGCGGCAGCGCCATGGCCGATGAAAAATTAAAGATGAGCGTCATCCAGGACGTAGTCCTTTTAAAGCTCACAGGCTTTAAGCCCGTCATCGTGCACGGCGGCGGAAAGGATATCAGCAAGTGGGTAAAGAAATCAGGCATGGAGCCCAGATTCGTAAACGGACTCAGAGTTACCGATGAGGCCACCATGGAGATCGCTGAAATGGTGCTCGGAAGAGTAAATAAAGAGCTCGTAAACATGGTTCAGAAGCTCGGCGTGCTCGGCGCAGGCATAAGCGGCAAGGACGGCGGCCTCCTGCATGTTCAAAAGAAGCTTTCGGGCGGCGAGGACATCGGTTTTGTGGGCGAAGTGGATAAGGTAAATCCCAAGATCCTGTACGACCTTTTGGAAAGGGATTTCCTTCCGATCGTATGCCCCATAGGCTATGATGACGACTTCAATACCTACAACATCAATGCCGATGATGCCGCATGTGCCATCGCAAGGGCATTGAATGCGGAAAAACTTGCATTCCTTACGGATGTAGAAGGTGTTTACAAGGATCCTCACGATCCTTCCACGCTCATTTCGGTGCTTGATGTGGAAGATATGCACAAGCTTCTTGAAAGCGGCATGGTGGGCGGCGGAATGCTTCCCAAGCTCAACAACTGCATCGATGCAATAGAAAACGGTGTGCACAAAGTGCATATCCTTGACGGACGTCTCCCTCACAGCCTGCTGCTTGAGATATTTACCAGCGACGGTGTGGGGACCATGATAGTTAAAGAGAATCAGGAGCATGTATGAATTCACAGGAAATAATCTCTAAGGCAGACCGGTATTATCTGCATACATACAACAGGTTTCCTATAGTCCTCGATCACGGCGAAGGCGTGTATCTGTATGACAAGGACGGAAAGGAATACCTTGATTTCGGATCGGGCATAGCAGTCTGCGGCCTCGGCTACAGCAATGAGCGTCTCAAAAATGCCATGAAGGCACAGATCGACAAGCTCACCCACACATCGAATCTGTTTTACCATGAGCCCGGAGCCAATGCTGCCGAAAAGCTCTGCAAAGCTGCCGGAATGGACAGGGTCTTCTTTACAAACAGCGGTGCCGAAGCAGTCGAAGGCGCGTTAAAGCTTGCAAAAAAATATGCCAACAAGAACGGAAAACAGCGCTTCCATAACATTATAGCCATGGACAATTCCTTCCACGGCCGTACCCTTGGTTCCGTTTCCGTAACAGGACACGAAGAATACAGGACGCCCTTTGCGCCCATGATTCCCAAGGTCATCTTCGCAGACTACAACGATCTTGAATCTGTAAAGGAGATCATGAACGAAGAGACCGCCTGCGTTATCTTAGAGACCATCCAGGGAGAAGGCGGCATCTATCCCGCATCGCCCGATTTTATAAAAGGCATCAGAGAGCTCTGCGACAAATATGACGCACTTATGATATGCGATGAGATCCAGTGCGGAATGGGCAGGACCGGTGAAATGTTCGCATTTCAGCATTACGGCATCAAGCCCGACATCGTCTGCACAGCAAAAGCCCTCGGCTGCGGCGTGCCTGTAGGAGCATTCCTCTGTACCGAAAAAGCAGCCTCCATGGTAACAGGTGACCACGGCAGCACATACGGCGGCAATCCCTTCGTGTGCGCAGCAATAAATGAAGTAATGGATATCTTCGAAGAAGACAGGATCTTAGAGCATGTAAAAGAAGTCGGTAATTATCTTTGGGAACAGCTTGAGGATCTCGAAGCCGTATGCCATGCCATTTCTTATCACAGAGGCATCGGCCTCATTCAGGGCATTCAGTTCATCCCCCAGGTGAGCGCGAGCGCCGTTGTAAAGGCCTGCATGAGGGAAGGCCTCATCCTTATCGGTGCCTGCAACAACACCGTAAGGTTCGTTCCGCCCCTTGTAATTTCGAAAGCCGATGTAGACAAGGCAGTAGGAATTTTGAAAAAAGCCATTGAAAGTGTAAGTTGAGAGTAACAATGAGACAGGTGGATTTAGTCCCCCTGTCTCATTATTATTGCACTATCGGCATTTTTTGTGCTATAATTACAAAGAAAAAATGTAATCATTTTGGCAGGAAAGGACGAAACATGAAAAAGATTCTTATCATCATTGTTAATATAATCATCATGACTGCCATATTGATCTTCGTTGTTCTGTA
>CADAQV010000008.1 GCA_902790095.1 uncultured Lachnospiraceae bacterium
AAGACTTTTGGAGGTGAGCCTTGCAGAGAAGCTTGGCGTCAGCAGGACACCTGTCCGCGAGGCAATAAGAAAGCTTGAGCTTGAAGGCCTTGTTTTAATGATGCCGAGAAGAGGCGCAGAGGTCGCAAAGATATCCGAAAAGAACCTGAGGGATGTTTTGGAGGTCAGAAGGGGGCTTGAGGAGCTTTCCATGGAACTGGCGATCCTCAGGATGGAAGATGAAAAGCTTGCGGAGCTTGAGGAAGCCAATGTCTCATTTGAAAAAAAGCTTTCCGGGATGGATCTGACAGCCATAGCCGAAGCGGATGAGAGATTTCATATGGTCATTTACGAGGCGACCGGAAATGAAAGGCTTGTGCAGGTGATCAACAACATAAAGGATCAAATGTACAGGTACCGCCTGGAATACATAAAGGATAAGGAAAAGAGAAAGGGGCTTTTTGCGGAACATCAGCAGATAATAGAAACGCTGAAAGCAAAAGACGTTCCAAGGGCCAAGCAGGCTATCAAAGAACATATAGATAATCAGGAAGCGACCATAATGGTAAATCTTCGCGAAGAGGCTGCACATGAGAAAAAAGGTAAGCGTTGAGGTGGTCTCGGTCCGGTATATGGACGGAAGCGAAGAGACGACGTCTGTAATTTCAGAGGGAGTGTATAATCCCGATACGGGGCTTCTTATGTATAAAACGGAAGAGGAAGGCTCCGTAACGGCGGTAGTCATACATCTTTTCGGAAATATAACGGTCAAAATGTCCGGAAGCATAAACAGCGAAATGATATTTGACAGGGAAAAAGTCACGACAGGGCTCTACAATACTCCTTTTGGCCGGCACGATATCAGTATCAGGACGCATGAGGCAGAGCATGTGAGCGCAGGGGACGCAGAGAGCATAGCCCTAAGGTATTCACTTACGCTTGGAGGATTGGACCTTGGCGAGACAAGAATGAAAATAAAAGCAACATATATATAACGGGAGGTACTTATGGGACGAGATCGCAGTCAGGCACTTGTGGTAAGAGGCGAGAGGATACTGATGGTGAAACATCGTATGTTCGGAAGAGAATTCTTCTGTCTTCCCGGAGGGGGCATAGACCCCGGAGAAACGCCCGCTGCGGCAGCACTTCGTGAATTAAAGGAGGAGGCCTGTCTTGAGGGTGAGATAGTACAGGAAATAAATGTGTTTGAAAAGCTCAGCGGCAAGGGCAGCGTCTATACATACCTTATAAAGGTTCCGGAAGGTGCTGTGGCGGGAAAAGGCTCTGACCCGGAACTTCCGGCAGGCGAACAGACGATAATAGGCGCCGAATGGATGCTGCTTGAAGAAATGAGCGAGCTCGATCAGATATATCTGTGGGCCTCCGGCCTTAAGGCCGTCCCGGAGTTTTATGCAAGGTTAAACGGTATGAAAAAATAATGTGGTGATCGCCATACAGTGCCGGATGAAAATTCGGCACTATTTTTTTTCGTCATTTTTGAATGCACGAATTGAAAACACACAGATGGAAAACGTAAAAGGGGGTGCACCTTTTTTTACAAAAATGCGTAAAATGCTGTAAAAAAACGCCGTAAAAACAGGCTTTTGGAGCGCCCGCGAAATTTGGGCGGGCTTGTTTTTTTTCGTGATCGGGGCTACAATCCTAGAAAACAAAATAAAGGAAAGGAGAGCCTTATGTCAAAAAAACACAGGCTAGACGAGAGCGGGATGGGCACGGTCGAGATCATACTCATAATAGTGGTTCTAATTACACTCGTCATTATTTTCAGAAATCAGATCATTGATTTCGTCAATTCTATTTTCGAAAACATCACAGGTACGGCAGAAACGTTCGATCCTGCCAAATGACCCCCAAAATGAAGAATGATAAAGGTGCGGTAACAGTTTTTTTTTCGGCCGTAATGCTTATACTTATAGCCTTTTTCGGCGCGCTTTTGGAGACTGCAAGATACAGGGCTTTTGCATCGCGCCTGCCGCAGGCGGTAAATGCGGCGGCAGACAGCCTGCTGGCTTGCTATGACAGCAGACTGTTTGCGGAATACGGCCTGCTTTATTATGACAACAGAGATCCTTTGATGACCGACCTTATGTTAAGGGCTTTCTTTGAGCCCGAAGCAGACCCCGGTGCCGGACTGATAATAAAAAAACCACAGCTTTTTAAGATCGAAAAGCCCGATATAACCATAAAAGAGGGATATTCCCCCGTGGATAATGGGGGAGAAGATCTGTTTAGACAGATCATGGCAATAATGAAATATCAGGAGGCCGCAGATATAGCCGAGAAACTGAAAAGTCTTATTGACGGAAGCGAAAACGCGCAGGATATTATGGATCAGGCGGCAAAAGAAGGGGATGAGCTTGAGGACACGGACTGGCAGGAGAAGGCAAACGAGCTTGAAAAGATAGATATGGGGCTGACGGATGAGGATGAAGACCCTCCACCGGCGTTTGACGGTCAGGTGAACGAGAGGGTAAAAGATGATGTCGGTGGCAGCGTGATAGGGCAGATGGAAAACATTCTGGCACAGGAGCTTCTTTCGCAGGTGCTGCCCGGAAGAGAAATATCAAATGCCGTAATAGAGTCCTATGCGCCGGATGTCGAAGGAAGTGTTGAAATGGAGTTTTACGAAAAAGTCCTCTTGGGAGAATATGTATTAAGCTACTTCGGAAATATAAATTCTCCCTCCGGACAGGGGCTTGCCTATGAGCAGGAATACATTCTTTTTGGTTTTTCGTCCGACAAGGTGAATCTTGCGCTCACTATAAAGCAGCTTTTTTACTTCAGGGCCGGGATGGATCTGATAACCATCATGGTGAACAAACCGCTGTCTTCCCAGGCAAAGGGAATGGCACAGATGCTGGTCGGCTGGACGGGGATCCCGGGGCTTGCGGGCGTTGTGGAGATAGGGCTTGAACTTGCGTGGGCATTCGGAGAAGCCATTCTTGACCTTAGGACCATAACCGCAGGCAGGAGCGTACCGTTTTACAAAAAAGCCGCGCAGTTTGATTCGACACTTGCAACGATCCTTTCGCATGTGCTTTCAGGGGATGCGGCTTCAAGCGAAAACGGAGGGATAGGTTACGAAATGTATATGAGGTTTTTCCTGTACCAAAAGAATGATGTCGTCCTGCCGCGCATAATGCATATGATAGAGACGAACCTGCGCGCAGAAGATAAGGGATTTACTTTTTCGAAACTGCTTTACGGATTTAAGGTATCCGCAAGCGGAACCGTAAGGGGGCTGTTTTTTCCTGCCTACCGTCTGTATACAGAGCAGAGCAAAGAATTTGTTTGCAGCGCGGAGAGTATACGGCATTACAGCTGAAAAAGGAAGGATAATGGAAAGGGAAGATCGCAATACCGAATATGTAGTTAAAAGAGGACATGCCGGACTTTTTGAAAACGGAATAGAATACAAATGCGAAAAAAACGGACGAGAGATCAAAAGGGAAGCAAACGATAAGGTGAGAAAAGATACGGGCGGCATACAAAAAGAGCCGTCAGGCGGTGCAAGCAAGGAATTTGGCAACAACGGGTCGGTGACGGTGGAAGCATCCTTGATACTTCCTCTTGTAATTATTGTTTCAATGGCATTTATTTCGTTTTTCGGGATAATGAGAATGCAGCTGCGCCTGCAGTCGGCTTTGGAGGATGCGGCAGGAGAACTCAGCATGGCCTCGTATGTGCAGGAGTATCTGTCAATAGAAGATGCGGAAACGGGAAGCGCGCTTAAAGACCTTGTGTTAAGGCTTGCAGAAAAACTTGTTGTCACCGGGATCGAGTCCGAGTATGCAAGGATACTGGTCATTGACAGCGCGGGAAGGGAGTATCTGGATCAAAGCTGTATAAAAGGCGGCTGTGACGGAATAGATATTTATCTGAGCGTCGTTTCGGACGAGGCAGGGCTTATTGACCTTAGAGCATCCTATGAATGCAGCCTCCCGTTTGTCCCGGGGAACACGGCCGGGATAAGCTTTACACAGCGCGCCGTAAGGAAAAAATGGACAGGGCTTGGAGAAGGGCAAAAAAAACAGGAAGCACCAGGCGAAGATGATGGGCCCGGTCAGGAGGAGAGCCCGACAGGCGGAGGCGAAGAGAGCGAGGATGAAGATGAGGACAAGGTATATATCACAAAGGACGGAACGGTATATCATATATTCTGCGACTGCAGATCGCTAAAGGTCATGGTAAAGAATGCAGCCTTTTCCTCCATGGGAGAAAAAAGGAATGACAACAAAGAAAAATACAGGCCGTGTGAAAGGTGTATAAGGGGCGATGCAAATGCGATCGTTTTTTATACGCCGGAGGGTGACAGATACCACAATTCAAGGGACTGCGGAAGCCTCAACCGTTATATCAGAAAGGTGACAAAAAAAGAGGCGGGCGACAAGCCCTTGTGCAAGTTTTGCGCGGCAAGACAGCAAAAGATCGCGGAGGAGTTAAAGGCGGCATGATGATACCCAGGATCACTCTGTGTATAGTGGCAGTGGGGCTATTATGCATAATGGAATTTAAAACAAGATGTCTGCCCATGGGCGTATACATTATTCTTTTTGTGACGGCCCTTCTTTTAAGAGCGGCCGAAGGCGACATAAAAGAGGCTTTGGTGGGGATGATACCGGCCGCATTGATGCTGGCTGTAAAACTGACAGTACCGGGAGGGATAGATAAAGAGGATATTGCGGCAGTTTTTTTGTGCGGCATATGCACATCCTTTGAGGTTATGATATCTGCCCTTTTTTATGCTTCCGTTTTGTGCTGCGTATGCGGCCTGATAAAGGGAAAAATAAAGAGGTCGCTTGGGGGCGTCAGGATAAGTTTTTTACCGCTTCTGGCTCTTGGAATATTGATTGAAAGGCTGGTGGCTATGATTGGATGACAAAGGATACATAACGCTTGAGACGAGCCTTGTTATGCTGACGGCCGTGTATGTCATCTTTTTTTTGATGATGCTTGCGGTATATGAAAATGATTCTTTGATGGCGGAGGCTATGGCGCAAAAGACTCTGGAGACGTGCCTTAGGGATGATCGCGGAGTAAACCAAAAAGAAGTGAAAGAACTTTTGCTCGCCTTCTCTGAGGAGATGAAGGAAAAAGGCATTTATGTAAGCGATGCCGAATGTACACTTACGGAAGACGGGGACGAGCTTTTGATGACATATTCCGCTAAGTATTCCTGCCCTTTAAAGGAATGGCTTTTTTGGGGCAGGACCCTTTTGATAGAGGGAAGGATAGAAAGAAAAACGGTGCGTCCGCAGGAGATGCTGAGGCTTTTGCAGGGGGCAATAAAAGGATTTGGGGGATAGAAAATGAATTTTTGCAGAATGGAAAACAGAAATTATGCCGTGGATGAATGCAGCGAGGAAAACGCAAGCCGTATCGTTATAGGCATGCTCCGCGAGACAAGATTAAAAAGAGTTTTGCCGGTAAGGTTTCGGTATGTCGATGACCGCATTTTTGCGGAATACGACATAACCGGCCTTCAGCCGCTTGCAAGACTTTACGAAAGGCAGCCTCTTAAAGCGGCGGACATAGAGAACGTGATAGATTCCATATATAAAGCCAATGCAGAGCTGGAAGAGAATCTACTCCGGCCATCCGATCTGTTGCTGTCACCGGAATATATATTCAGGCAGGCCGACGGAGGAGAATATCTTTTCTGCTGCCGGATCGAAAAGAGCATGGAGGAGGATCCGTACAAGGATCTTATGAAGTTTTTCATGGATCACGTGGATTACGGTGATAAGGAAAGCGTGGGTCTTGCGTATTCGGCAGTCAAGGCAGCGGAGGGTATTGAGGCGCCGATAAAGATGTTTGCGCTTATAAAGGATGAACCGCATGTTGAAGAAGAATCCGGACCGATGGCAGAAGAGCTTTTTGAAAAGATTCCCACCGTAAGGAAAAAAAGAGGTTTTTTCCATAGGAAGCAGACAAAAAAAGCATTTTTGCTGCCGGAAGAATACGCTCCCCCGGCCGCTAAGCCGGCGGGCGTGGCAGAAAGGTTTGTCACAAAGCCGCTTGAAAAAAAGTTAATGCAGCTTGCATACAGGCTGGTACCGGAAAAGAACGAAAATGCTCAGATAATAGAGATCGGGGTTTTCCCGTTTGTTATAGGAAGCATGAGGGAGGGCGTTGACTGCGTTTTGGCCGGTGAGGGCATAAGCAGACTGCACGCTAAGATGGAAAAAGGTGATGAGGGAATAAGCGTAGAGGATCTTAACAGCTCAAACGGTACATATGTAAACGGCGAGGCGATATTCGGAAAAGGAAAGGTCATGCTTTCCGACGGAGACCATATAACCTTTGCGGGCAGCGAGTACCGGCTTGAGATATATGGAAGAATATAAGAGTTGCATTTTTGCCCGTTTCGGGGTAAACTGTTCTCTGGTGCATTAAGTTTAAAGGTGTGCCATTATAGGGAGCGGCTATGCTTGAGAAGGTAAAAGAGTTTTTTCTTCAAAAGGGATTTATGAGATTGGCCATTCGTGAGGCGCAGGTGGAAGTAGTATTCCGCCTGGTCAAGGATGGTCTTTATTTTGTGTGCTTTATAGATGACACGGAAGGCTTTCTGGTGGATGACAGGGCAGGCAGGATAATGGCTTTTCTGCAGGAGTCTCTTGGGGAAAAATATAAGGCGTATGCCTCTAAGACAGAAGGCCTTATGGTGGTCTTTTCGGGAAGACCGAAGGAGACAAAAGAAAAACTTACAGGAGATTTTAATTACTGGATCGCACACCCGACGGCCAGAAAGCTGATGATATATGAGGACCAGCCGGATAAGTTCTATGATGTAAAGGAACTTATGGAAGCTTACTGGAAGCAGACGCCTGTCATGGCGGTCCTTTCACAGCTTAAGGTCTTAGGGTCAAGGGTAAATATTTCACTTATCCTTATCATCATTGCGGTATTCATAGTACTCAGCATAATGGGGTCGACTGAGAACACGAAATTCATGTTCGAGCATGGAGCGATCACGGCAAACGCCGTTGCAAACGGCCATGAGATATACAGGCTGTTCACCGCCATGTTCCTGCATTTCGGCGCAGCGCATCTTGTGTCAAATATGATCTCGCTTTTGTATCTTGGCAGAGCGCTTGAGGGCGCGGTGGGGAGCGTCAGGTACGCGTGCATATATCTCATCTCCGGAATAGGCGCATCGGCGACCTCTGTTTTGTGGCATTTATACGGAGCGGAGTCGGGCATAAACGCGGTCTGCGCGGGGGCATCCGGTGCGATATGCGGAACGGCCGGTGCTCTTGCATTTTATATGTTAAAGACCAGGAAGGAGAACAAAAACTTTTCTTTCCTCAGGTGGGCTATTTTTCTTGCACTCGTTGTCGGACAGGGCTTTGGCAATGCAGGAGTCGACAACGCAGCGCATGTCGGCGGATTTATATGTGGTTTTTTGGCAGGAGTAGTCCTGTCATTTGGAATAAAAAACAAAAACAACGGAGGGATCATAAATGGATAACTGTATTTTCTGCATGATAGCATCGGGGGCTATCCCGTCAACATCTGTATTTGAGGATGATGATTTCAAGGTGGTATTTGATATATCACCTGCCGAAAAGGGCCATCTTCTGATACTGCCCAAAAAGCACGCCGCAAATGTAACGGAGCTTGATGCGGATATTTCGGCAAAGATGCTTATCTTAGCATCAAAGCTTGGACAGGCACAGATGAAAGGACTCGGCGCCGACGGCTTTAATATCGTCGTAAACACCGGCGAGGCCGCAGGACAGACCGTAATGCATTGCCACATGCATGTAATACCGAGATTTAAAGATAAAGGAAGTTTGATCAGCTGGAAGCAGGGAAGCTATGAGGACGGCGAGGCAGCCGCATATGCCGAAAAGATAAAGGG
Organism: uncultured Lachnospiraceae bacterium; assembly: GCA_902790095.1. Classification (GTDB taxonomy): domain Bacteria; phylum Bacillota; class Clostridia; order Lachnospirales; family Lachnospiraceae; genus UBA4292. The sequence goes on from CADAQV010000008.1 coordinate 7,865, forward strand.
CGCACTTTGATGATAAAGAATATCGTTTTTGACATCGGAATGGTCCTGGTGGATTTCAGATGGATCGATTACCTTAGGGACAGGGGACTGACTGAAGAGGAGATAGGGATCGTCGGACGGGAGACCATCCTCAGCCCGACCTGGAAAGAGATGGATCTTGGAGCAAGGCCGGAAGAAGAACTGATAAAAGAGATGAAAGGCCGCCTTGCGGGGCTTGAAGAAAAGGCAGACTACCTGTTTAAAGACAATGCGGAGCTTGTAAGGCCGTTTGAAGGAAACAGGGAGTGGTTTATGCGGCTTAAAAAAGAAGGCTTTTCCATATATCTGCTCTCAAATTATCCAAAGAATATGTTTGCCACGCATGCGCAGTATTCCTTTGATTTTATGGATCTTATAGACGGGCTTGTAGTCTCTTCACATGTAAAGCTGTTAAAACCCTGCCGCGAGATATATGATAAGCTGCTTGAGACATACCGCCTTAAAGCAGAGGAATGCGTGTTTTTGGATGACCGCGAGGAAAACACTGCTGCCGCCGAAAAACTCGGCTTTAGGACGGTGACCGTAAAGAACAGATGTCAGGCCGTAAATGACCTTGATAACATCATAAAAGCTTGTAATAGTTAAAAAAATATGGTATTTTATGCGTGTGAGAATGCTTTGACAGATCAAGGCAGTAATTATTATTTCCAATTTAGGAGACTGATATGTACGATGTAGCAGATTATTTCGGCTGTAATGTTTTCGGCGAGGCCGAAATGAGAAAGTGTCTTTCACAGGAGAGCTATGAGGCGCTTCGCGAGACTATAGACACCGGCAAGGAACTTAGCCTGAAGGTCGCAAACGAGGTGGCCGAGGCTATGAAAAACTGGGCCGTGGAAAGAGGAGCGACTCATTACACGCACTGGTTCCAGCCGCTTACCGGAGCAACTGCCGAAAAACATGATTCGTTTATTTCGGCGCCGGATGGTGACGGAAGAGTGGTGATGGAGCTTTCGGGCAAGGAGCTTATAAAGGGCGAGACGGACGGTTCGTCGTTCCCCTCGGGAGGTCTCAGATCGACCTTTGAAGCCAGAGGATATACCACATGGGACTGCACATCGCCCGCATTTTTAAAGGACAGCTCGGCAGGCCCCATACTTTGTATACCCACGGCATTCTGTTCCTACACGGGAGAAGCTCTTGACAAAAAGACGCCTCTCCTTAGGTCCATGGAGGCAATAAACGCACAGGCAATAAGAATACTCAGGCTGTTTGGAAATGAGACTTCAAAGAAGGTCGTTCCGTCAGTCGGTGCGGAACAGGAATATTTTCTTATAGACAGAGGCAAATATCTTCAGAGAGAAGATATGATCTTTACGGGAAGAACGCTCTTTGGTGCCAAGCCCCCCAAGGGCCAGGAGATGGATGACCATTATTTCGGCAAGATCAGGGAACGTATCGGCGCTTTTATGAAGGATGTCGACAGGGAACTGTGGAGAATGGGCGTCACCGCAAAGACAGAGCACAACGAGGTTGCACCCGCCCAGCATGAGCTTGCGCCCATCTATGCGCCCGCAAATGTTGCGGCCGACCACAACCAGCTTGTTATGGAGACATTAAAGCGTATGGCAAAGCGCCACGGCCTCAGATGCCTCTTAAGCGAAAAACCTTTTGAAGGCGTAAACGGTTCGGGCAAGCACAACAACTGGTCTCTTACGACGGATGACGGAATCAATCTTTTGAATCCCGGAAAAACACCTCACAAAAACGCGCAGTTCATGCTCGTTCTGGCCTGCGTCATAGAGGCGGTAGATATACATGCGGCTCTTCTTCGTGAATCCGCAGCCGACGCAGGAAACGATCTGAGACTTGGCGCGGACGAAGCTCCGCCCGCCATCATATCCATCTTTTTGGGAGATCAGCTGCAGGACGTCGTTGAACAGTACATTTCGACCGGAAATGCGACAACATCCATTTCGGGAGAGATATTCAAATCCGGCGTTTCGACATTGCCTGATTTTGTAAAGGATGCGACCGACAGAAACAGAACATCGCCGTTTGCGTTTACAGGAAATAAATTTGAGTTCAGATCCGTTGGATCAAACGATTCCATTTCAGAGGCAAATGTGGTGCTTAATGCCATCGTTGCCGAAAGCTTCTGCAAGGCCGCAGATGCGCTTGAAGGGGCAGAAAACAAAGAAGATGCCATTCGCGAATATACGGCAAAGCTTTTAAGAGAGCATAAGAGGATCCTTTTCAACGGAGACGGATATTCGGCAGAGTGGGTGGCAGAGGCAAAGAGAAGAGGCCTTCCAAACAGCCCCACGATGGTGGATGCGGTACCCGCTCTTACAGAGGAGTCATCCGTAAAGCTGTTTGAAAGATTCGGAATCTTCACGGCGGTAGAGCTTGCATCAAGAGCCGAGATCGCGTATGAAAATTATGCAAAGACCATAAACATAGAAGCGCTCACCATGATCGAGATGGCTTCAAAGCAGATAATCCCCGCTGTTATAAGATATGTTTCGGTGCTTGGAGGCTCCGTAAACAATGTCCGCACAGCATGCCCGGATGCCGATGTTTCGGTCCAGAGAAATCTGCTTAAATATTGCAGTGAGAGATTAAAAGACGCATCTACAGCTCTTAATGTACTGAAGAATTCACAGGATACGGCTTCTAAAACAAAGGATGCCGAGGAAAGGGCAAAGTCTTACAGAGACCTTGTGATTCCGGCAATGAAAGCACTTCGCCGTCCGGTGGATGAGCTTGAGATGGTGGTGGATAAAACGTATTGGCCCATGCCTACATACGGAGACATTCTGTTTGAAGTCTGAGGGGGATGAGATATGACGCTTAATTATAAGTGCCCGGGCTGCGGAGGCCCGATGGAATTCAGCGCCGAAGAGCAGGTGCTTAAATGTACATTCTGCGGCAATACTTTGCCGATAGATGCAGAGCTTGAGGATCAGGTTGAATCGTCCACGGAAAGCGAAAAGGAACCTGAACCGGAATATGACGAATATCATGGTTACAAGTGCCCAAGCTGCGGTGCGGAGATAGTAACTGATGACAACACAACGGCAACTTTTTGTTCTTTCTGCGGAAATCCGACCATGATGGAAGACCGTATGGACGGAGTGAGACGCCCTTCAAGGGTCATTCCTTTTATGCTTGACAAGCAGGCGGCAAGAGAAAATTTCAGGGGCTGGACCAGAAAAGGTCTCTTAACACCGGGAGAATTCAGAAAGAAAGCCACCATAGAAAAGCTTACCGGAATGTATGTGCCCTTCTGGCTTTACGATTACAATGCCAATGTCCGCATGACGGCCAGATGTACAAGGACAAGAAGAGAGTATCACGGTGATGATGAGATCATCTACACAGATCATTTCCTTGTAAACAGACATATACAGGCGGATTATGACAAGCTTCCCGCAGACGCATCCGAAAAGATGGATGACGATCTTATGGATATGCTTGAGCCGTTTGAATATAACAAGCTGACTTCCTTTAACATGGGATATCTTTCGGGATATTATGCGGAAAAGTATGATTATACTTCTGCCGACATGAAAGACCGTATAGAGACCAGAGTTAAAAAATATGCCGATGATGCCGCAAGGTCTACCATAATAGGATATGACAGCGTCCGTCCCATCAGCACCAACTATGCTCTCCGCTGCACCAATACCGAATATGTAATGATGCCGGTATGGATGCTTAATTATTACTGGAAGGGCAAATTACAGACAGTTGCCATAAACGGCGAAACGGGAAAGAGAGCGGGCAAGCTCCCTTCAAGCCCACTTCGTGTCTTTTTATGGTGGGCAGGTATTTCAGTGGGAAGCTTTGGAATATGCCTCCTTTACAATCTGCTGAAGTAGGAGGACGGATCATATGAAAGTAAAACTTAAAAATTTCTTCATGCTCGTTATTATATGGATCTGGCTCGGAAGCATAGCTTCATTTGCGGATTCCGGCGTATGGGACAATGCGGATCTGTTTGATGAGACAGAGGAGAAGACACTTACAGAGCTTTGTAAAAAGACTGCCGACAGCATCGGAATGGATGTTTTGATCTACACGGCTGACGGAATGACAGGAACCATCAGGCAAATGGCTGCGGACACCTACAAATCTCTCAATTCGGACAATAAGGGCATAATGCTCCTTATAGAGATGAGCGAGAGATGGGTGATCATCCGCGAAGGTGGACCGAAGGAGTCGGCTTACAGATATTCAGATGATGATCTGGAGGAGATCCAAAACAACGTGATCTCAGCCATAAAACCGGATAACAATTTTTACAGAGGAGCCGAAAGGTTTTTTGAGGAAGCAAAGGACAATATAGCCTCAGGTTTCTATTCAAGAAGCGGATCGTTTGTAAAAACATCCACACTTGTTATAATCTTTATAGTTTGCGTTGTTATTGGCGGCATCGCGGTGCTTATTATGTATTTGAGTCAGAGAAGTAGCAAGGTCACAGACGGGCGTGTATATATGCGCGGTAATGGTGAGCCGGATCTGCTCGAACATGATGATATCTATACACATACGACCAGACAGGTCATCCACCACGAAAGAAGCCATTCGAGCGGTGGCGGTGGCGGCGGCGGTGGCGGCCATTCCAGCAGCGGCGGCCATTTCTAAATCGATCAATAACACAAGGAGAATAAAAATATGAACAATCCTATAGTAACTTTCAAGATCAAAAATGCAGGTACCATCAAAGCAGAGCTTTATCCGGAAATTGCGCCCAATACCGTTAACAACTTTATCAGCCTTGTAAAGAAGGGCTTTTATGACGGCCTTATCTTCCACAGAGTAATAAAGGGCTTTATGATCCAGGGAGGAGACCCCGAAGGCATCGGCATCGGCGGCCCCGGCTACAGCATCAAGGGCGAATTTAACGATAACGGATTCAGAAACGACCTAAAGCACACCGCAGGCGTTCTTTCCATGGCAAGAGCGATGGATCCCAATTCCGCAGGCTCGCAGTTCTTTATAATGCATGTCGATTATCCCTACCTTGACGGACAGTATGCGGCTTTCGGAAAAGTAATTGAAGGAATGGATGTTGTCAACAGTATAGCAGGTACAAGGACTGACAGGGATGACAGACCTTATGAGGATCAGGTAATGGAAAAGGTCACAGTAGATACCTTTGGCGTTGATTATCCCGAACCTGAAAAGAGATAAAAATGGAAGACAAGAGGATATTATCCTCCGGCGGCATAGTTTATTATACGGACGATCCGGAGGCGGCAAAAAGGCTTGCCGTCTCCGGATCATGCTTTATAAGCCTGCCGGAGGTAACTGACATAGCGGACGGATATGTAAGCGCACGCGAGGATTTTGAAGATCTAAGCGATGCATATCTTGAAAGACTCTGCATGCGGCATTTGAAAAAGCCGGCGGTCATATGCAGATTCGAAGGTTTTGCAATAAGAGAGTGCAGCAGAGAGGACTATTCCTTTGTAAGAGACCTTTTTATGGATAACATAGATGCTCTTGAAGAGTTTGACCCGTCAGACTGGCCGGATACATATGAGGGAAGCACAAAATTTGAATCCGCCTTAAGGGATCATTACAGACTTTTCGACTTTGGAATGTGGGTCCTTGAAAAAGAGGAGGAAAGGCTTGGAGTATTCGGCCTTGCAGCCAAGGAATACGGAATAGAATTATACTATCTTTTGGACCGGAAATTCAGAGGGCAGCAAATAGCGAAGAGGACCTGCGAGATGATAGAAGAGTTTGCATCCGCAGAGCTTTGCGCAGGCGAGCTTTACATAAGATGCGATGAAAACAACAAGCCCTCCCGGCATCTAGCGGAAGGACTTGGGTTTAAGCTATTATCGTCAGAATGCGAGGGAAGCATCCGAAAACTCAAATTTGTAAAGAAGCTCTAAAAAGCGCTGCATGTTGTCATCGTGTCCGGACAGATCCTGAAAGCAAATGTATGCGGGGCTGTAGTTTATGCCAAGGCTTTCGGCAAAGCGGCTGCCGGTCATATCTATCGCAACGGGAACGTTGTTTCCCTTTACATCCATAGATACTATCTTTTCGCTAAAGGCATCATAGATATATCCCGGCAGGAACTTATCCAGATGCTTTGAGACATCCTCTGAGCAAAGGTATTCAAGACCTGTCTTATCGGTTATCACATAGTCAAGCTCCTTGCCAAGAATGTAGACCATGATCTGCGATGTTCCGGACATGCTTCGGCTTGACATATAGGGTGAAGATACGGCCGAAAGAGAAACATCCGTTATAAGCTCTGTCTGCTGTTTCCCATCAAGGGAGAGATAGTCATCCAGAAATACCGAATATTCATGTGCCCTGACGGTCGGGTCATTTACCACAACGCCCATAAATACGGTCTCTTTTTTGGTCGCAAAGACAAAAATAAGGTATGAAAGAGCAACTATGGCAAATATTCCGCCTATGATGGGGATTCGGTAGTAGCTCCAGATATATTTGAGCTTTTCGGAAAGACGCATTTTTGAAAGCTTCTTTTTTTCGCCCTTAAAGGATTTTTTTATAGCCTCGCGCTCGGCGTCATATACGACGGGCTCGGGCTTTTTTTCGTCTAATGAGATCTTCATGATGTTTCTCCGTGTCACATTGTAGAAAGGATTATAGCATAAGAAAAAAACCAATTCCACCATTTTTGACAAGGAATTCGTTGCGAAGCGGAAACATTTATGATATTATTCATATATGATGTATATCTATTGGAGGAAAAGATGTCAGACTCTAACGGGGGAAACAGTCTCTTTGACCAGAACCGGCTTATATGGGTCATAGCAAACAGGGTGGCGGATGTTTTGGCAGTGGCGCTTTTATGGCTCTTGTTCAGCCTGCCGGTGGTGACTATCGGCGCAAGCTCCACCGCGGCGTATTATGTTTACCTTAAAATGGCCAGAAAAGAAGACGGATATATCTGGAGAAATTTCATAAAATCATTCAAGCAGAATTTTATGCAGGCAACGGTGCTCTGGCTTTTGCAGGCGGCTATAGGAGCCGGCCTGGGCCTTGCGGCATATTATTACTATGTGCAGGAAACGGTCGTAAGCGCCGGAATATACGCGTTTTTAGGCGGAATGATGATAGTCGTTTTGATGGTCTGCATATATCTGCCGCCCGTTGTATGCCGGTTTTCGAATAAGACCTTTGTGCTCTTAAAAACGGCAATGTTCATGCCTTTTAAACATTTTAAATGGACGCTTGTGCTGGTAGTACTGTTTTTGGCATTTGCGTTTATAGGGTGGTTCGTCATACCATTTGTAATAATTGTTTATGGTGTGTATGCATATGTAAGCTCCTTTATATTCGTAAGGATCTTTAAGCCTTACGAAGATGAGATAAGAAAAAGAGAAGGATACGCTGCCGAAGCAGAAGGCAGGAATAAAGAAAAAGAAGATAACAGGGAGATCGCCAAAAATGAATAAGAATATCGCACCCATGGGGTGGAACAGCTGGGATTGCTACGGAGCATCCGTTACGGAAGAGACAGTAAGGGCAAATGCCCGCTTTATGGCCGAAAAGCTTAAGGTGTACGGCTGGGAATATGTTGTAGTGGATATACAGTGGTATGAGCCTAAGGCGGACAGCCACGAATATCATCCCTTTACCGAGCTTTGCATGGATGAATACGGAAGGCTTATGCCGGCCGAAAACCGCTTTCCGTCGAGCGCGGGGGGACAGGGCTTTAAGCCGCTTGCAGACTATATTCACAGCCTCGGCCTTAAGTTTGGCATACATATAATGCGCGGTATCCCGAGAATGGCCGTGCATAAGAACCTTCCCGTATATGGCAGCGATCTCACCGCAAGACAGATCGCAAAGACGGACAGCATCTGCGCATGGAATACGGATATGTACGGCTTGGATACCGAAAAAGGCGGAAAAGCCTACTACGAGAGCCTCTTTAAGCTCTATGCCGAGTGGGGCGTTGACTTTATAAAGATAGATGATATATGCCGCGAGCTTCCGCACTGTGAGGCGGAGCTTATAGCCGTAAGCGAAGCATTAAAGGGCTGCGGCAGAGAAATGGTGCTTTCACTTTCTCCCGGCCCCGCGCTTCTTTCAGAGGCTGAGCTATACAAGCAGGTCTCAAATATGTGGCGTATAACAGATGATTTCTGGGACAAGTGGGAACAGCTGTATGATATGTTTGAAAGGGCCGAAAAGTGGTGTATACATGCAGGCGCAGGACATTTCCCCGATGCCGATATGCTTCCCATAGGCCCCATACTGCAGGATTATGACAAGGACAACCGCACAAAGTTTGACCGCTATGAATTAAAGACCATGATGACTCTTTGGAGCATATTCAGGGCGCCCCTTATGATAGGCGGAGAGATGACGGGCTTTGACGATTTTACGATGAGCCTTGTTACCAATTCCCTTCTTTTGCAGATGCATGCGGATGTAAGACATTCGCATCCTGTATGGAAAAAGAAGATAAACGGCCGCGAACATATCGTATGGATGGGATGCGGCGCTGCCGGCGGATACTATGTCTGCGTATTTAACACCAGTGAGACAGAGGGCGAGATATTCCTTCCAATGAGCGATCTAGAGCTTGCGGATTCAAACCTCACCTATACAGAATGCTGGACCGGTGAGACAGGAAGATGCGGTGACGGCATAAACGTAAGGCTTCACAGGCACAGTGCGAAGGCTTATTATCTGCAGCAGGGATGAGTCTAAGTCTATGAAAATTTATATGGCTCCGATGGAAGGCATTGGCGGGTATGTTTACCGCAATGCCTTCCAAAAATATTTCGGCCCCATCGACGCCTACATATCCCCCTTTGTGGGAAAGGGTTCGCTTATGAACCGCGAGAGGCGTGATATCGACCCGGAAAACAACAAGGGTATCTGCCTTATCCCCCAGATAATGGGAGGGGATGCAGAAGGCTTTTTGAAAGTGGCGGCTGATGTCGCATCGCTAGGATACAAAGAGTGCAATATCAATCTCGGCTGCCCTTCAGGCACCGTCACCGGCAGGGGCAGAGGAAGCGGTATGCTAAAGGATCCGGCTGCGCTTGATTATTTTTTGAAAACGGTAATGCGTGAATGCCCCATGAAGGTGTCGGTAAAGACCAGAGTCGGTTTTGAGGATGCTGACAAGTGGGAAGACATATTGAAGGTGTTTTCAAAATATGACTTTGAATCCGTTACCATACACCCGCGCACGGCAAAGCAGCAGTATGAGGGTGAGCTTCATATGGACTGCTTTAAAAAGGCATATGAGAGCCTAAAGTGTCCGCTGATTTTTAACGGTGAAATCAAGACTTTAGAGGACGCAGAAAAACTCGCAGGCAGCTTCCCCGATCTCTACGGTCTTATGATAGGCAGGGGCTTTGTGAAGCGTCCGCAGCTTGCATGCGAAATAGCGGGCAGAAAGCTGCCGGTACCGGAAGAATATGTAAGCTGGCACAGGGAGCTTGAGAGTGGGTACGCGGGGTACTTAAGCGGCGAGAGATCCTTGTTGTTTAAGATGAAGGACATGTGGAACTTTTACGGAGATTCTTTTAAAAGCGAAGAAAAGACGCTTAAAAAGATGAAGAAGACGCAGTCTTTGCAGGAGTTTAACACGCTGGCTGAACAGCTTTTGAGAAAGCAGTAAAAAAGTCCTTGCTTTTTTATGGGGACTTTGGTATGCTAATATGCAATAAATGCGATGACAGGGAATAGTAGTGCTCTCCCTTTTCTTCAGAGAGCTGCCGGATGGTGCGAGGCAGCGAAAAGAAAGCATGAACTCGCCCCCGAGCAGCCGCCCGAAAGCAAAACGCGCAAGTAGGCACGGACGGGTTCTCCCGTGACAGAGAAAAAGAGAGCATGCAAGACATGAATTAGAGTGGTACCGCGGAGGTAATTTCAAAGCCTTCGTCTCTAAGAAAGCCTTAGGGACGAAGGCTTTTATAGTGCAGTAAAGGAGGAACTATTAAATGAACTGTGAAGGAAAGTACAAAAAGCTGTATTTTATGCCGCCGGTCGAATGCCTTGACTGGGCAAAGAAGGATGATGTTACAAAGGCGCCCATATGGTGCAGCGTCGATCTAAGAGACGGAAATCAGGCATTGGTTGAACCCATGAGCCTTGACGAGAAGATTGAATTTTTTAAGATGCTCGTAAAGATCGGTTTTAAGGAGATAGAAGTGGGCTTCCCCGCCGCTTCTGAGACGGATTATGAATTCATGCGGGCTCTTATCGAAAGAAATATGATCCCGGATGATGTAACCGTGCAGGTACTTACACAGGCGAGAGAACATATCATCAAAAAGACCTTTGAGGCTGTAAAGGGAGCGCCCAAGGCTGTTGTGCACGTGTACAACTCAACATCCGTTCCCCAAAGGGAGCAGGTATTCAGAAAATCAAAGGAAGAGATCAAGCAGATCGCGATAGACGGAGCAGCTCTTCTTAAAAAGCTGGCAGATGAGACCCCCGGCAATTTCTCTTTCGAGTACAGCCCCGAAAGCTTTACCGGAACAGAGGTCGAATTTGCCCTTGAGGTCTGCAATGCGGTCATCGACGTATGGCAGCCCACACCGGATAATAAGTGCATAATCAATCTTCCGAACAGGCGTGACAGCGTTGTGCTTTCGCTTCATCCGCACAACGACCGCGGAACGGGCGTTGCCGATGCCGAACTCGGTCTTCTGGCCGGCGCAGACCGTATAGAAGGAACGATATTCGGTAACGGTGAAAGAACCGGAAATGTCGACATCGTGACGATCGCGATGAACATGTTCAGCCACGGTATTGATCCTAAGCTTGATTTTTCGGATATCACATCCATCAGAGAGGTCTACGAAAAGCTTACCGGCATGAAGGTACATGAGCGTCATCCGTACGGCGGCGCTTTGGTATTCACCGCATTTTCAGGCTCTCACCAGGATGCCATTGCAAAGGGCATGAAGTACAGAGAAGAGGGCAAGGACGGCGGCTGGTGGACAATTCCCTATCTTCCTGTCGATCCCCACGACGTGGGCAGGGAATACGGCTCCGATGTCATCCGTATCAATTCGCAGTCCGGAAAAGGCGGCGTAAGCTATATCTTGGAGCAGAACTTCGGAATATCGCTGCCAAATGCAATGAAGGAAGACTTCAGCTATGCCGTAAAGAATATTTCCGACCGCGAGCACAAGGAGCTTTCGCCCGCCTGGATCAGACAGATATTTGAGGACAGGTATCTTTCGCATACACCGGTATTCAAAATTACCGAAATGCATTTTGCACAGGAGGACGGCATAACAAGCAAAGTAACCATAGAAAAGGGTGACAAGGTTGGTGTTGCGTCATCTAAGGGCAACGGTCGTCTTGACGCTGTCAGCAATGCGCTTAAAAGCTATTTGAATGTCGCTTACAAACTTACCGTTTACGAGGAAAAAGCTATGGGACAAGGCTCAAATACAACGGCCATGTCTTATGTCGGCCTCGAAAAGGACGGAAAAGTATACTGGGGCGCAGGAACAGATGACGATATCATCGTTTCTTCCGTTCGTGCACTGTGCGTTGCGGTAAATAAGATACTCGAAGAATAATAAAGAAATGCCAAGATTGGGGTGATGCTTATTGGATTATATCGTACTGGATCTTGAGTGGAATCAGAATTCCCCCGGAAGAACGAACAGTACGAGCCTTGAATTTGAGATAATAGAATTCGGTGCGGTAAAGCTTAATGAGGACCTTGTCATACAAGGCGAATTTCATGAATACATATCGCCGCGAGTTTTTTACAGGATGCACTATAAGACCAAGGAAGTTACCGGCATCAGCATGAAGGATCTGAAAAAAAACGGAAGACCCTTCTATGATGTTGCCAGAGACTTCTTTGCATGGTGCGGGCAGGATGTGACCTACGTCACATGGGGCGATATGGATCTTACCGAACTCCAGAGAAATTGCGAGTTTTTCGGATACCCAAAAGTATTTGCCAAACCGCTTTTGTTTATCGACCTTCAAAAACTGTATTCCCTGCAGTTCGGACTTGGGAAAAAACGGCTCAATCTTCGGTCGGCGGTCGAAGAAAGAGGCATCCCCGAGACGGACGAATATCACAGTGCGATATCCGATGCGCGTTACACCGCGCGGATAATGCAGATGATAGATATGAAATCACTCGGAGGATACAAGTCGGTCGATTATCATTTCCTTCCGCAGACGCCGGAGGAAGAATATGTCCTTAATTTCGGGACATATTCAAAATATGTTTCAAGGGAATTCAAGGCCAAGGAAGATGCCTTTCTGGACCGGAAGGTGACAGCAACCAGCTGCCATCTGTGCGGGAGGGAGACCAGGAAAAAAATAGGATGGTTTACCGCAAACGGACACAGCTTTTATGCGGTAGGCAGCTGCCCGGAGCACGGTCTTGTCAAATCGAAGATAAGGATCAAGAAAGGACATCGCGGCGGGATATTCGTCGTGAAGACGGAAAAACTGACAACGGACACTCGTTATAAAGAGCTTAAGGAAAAGCAGAAAGAGGTCCAGAAAAGAAAGCAGCTGAAAAAAAGAGGCTTACTTAAAAGAAGAATAAGGTCAGAATGAAAAAATGCCCGCATATGGGCATTTTTTCATTTGATCTTTATGTTTTTTGTTCCGGGATTTTTGATGATCTTCGTGTTTTTCTTCTTTCTTATGGATACTGCAAATCTTGAACGCATGACAAGTATTATAAGTATTGATACGACCAGAAGCGAGGCTATCACGATAAGAAGTATCAAAGGCCACTTGGGCGGCGGCAGTTCTATCTGAAGCCTTGCATGTTTTTCCACAGGCAGCAGTCCGTTTGTCAGAAATGTATTTTCAAGCCCTGTCGAGGTGCATTTTAAAGTTCCAAGATCGAGCGTTCCTGTCGACATATGTATATAGCCGTCGTTCATGGACCAGTCAATGACGTCAAGATCTGTGGGAAGGAGATATAAGTCTCCGGATTCTATTTGGTAAAGGGACAGGGGTTCGCTTTTGGCAAATTTGTAAATGGAGCCGTCAAGCGAGAAAAAATGCTTGGATAAAAGCTTGCTTCCTATCTGGGAAAAACGCTCAAAACCATAATCCAAAAGAAGCGAGGTGTCGGTGTATTCATTCGGCTCTTCCGAATGAAGCACCACGCATATCAGGCTTCTGCCGCCGTTTTCGGCGTAGGTTATCAGACATCCGCCCGCTTCGGGTGTGTGTCCGGTCTTTCCGCATATTACGCGTTCGTCAAAGTATCCCGAATCTTTTATGAGCATCTTATGCGTCGTGCGCATCGGGCGCGATTCGGCCACAAGATTGGTCGGGGATATGACATGTGTTACGGAAGAGTCTATGGCTATAAAGGAAGGGAGCGAAATGCAGGCCTTAAAAATAAGAGCAAGGTCAAAGGCCGATGTTTTGTGGTTCTCGTCATGCAGACCGTTTGCATTTGCAAAGGTGGTGTTTTCGCACCCGAGGCTTGCGGCACGGGTATTCATAAGAGCCACGAAGTCACTTATATTCCCGCTCACTTTTTCTGCCAGAGCGTTTTTAGCAGTGGCCTGAAGTTCTTTCTTTGTGATCTCTCTTTCACGAGCCTCCAAATCCTTGATGCGCTTCT
>CADAQV010000009.1:0-20655 GCA_902790095.1 uncultured Lachnospiraceae bacterium
TTTGTATCTGTCCCGGTAAAATGCTCCGTGCGAGACTTTGGGCCCCCTGATGATGCCCTTGCAGGTATCAAGCGTTCCGCCCGGAATATTTATATTCCATATTTGATCGCTTGAAAGCGGTCTTTCAATTACCTCTTTTAATATTTCCGGCAGATAGTGGTCGGTGATATCATGACAGGGAACCGCCTCCTCTGAGATCGCGATGCCCGTAATGCCCTGAAAAGCCGCCTCAAACGCAGCGCCGGCCGTTCCGGAATACTGGATATCCGTTGCGACATTGTAACCGTAATTTATCCCCGAAAGGACAATGTCCGGTCTTTCGGGAAGCACGCTTATGACGCCGAGCCTCACACAGTCGGCAGGCGTTCCGCTGCACGAAAACGCTTTTACTCCGTCCACCGGCAAAACATGGGGTTTTACCGAGATGGTATCATGAAGCGTAAGGCTGTGCGAACACGCACTTCTCTGACTGATCGGTGCCACGACCCAGACCTCGCCAAACTCTTTTGCGACTTTGCACAGCCTGATGAGCCCGGGTGAATCGATGCCGTCATCGTTTGTTATCAATATCCTTTTCATGATGAGTCATATCCTTATCTTTTATGCATTTTTGATTATATCACATTATTTATCCCCTTGCCAACATTTCTTTATATATTCTTTATGGAACGCAGAGTCAACACACTTGACAAAAACAGAGCCGATATTATATAAAAAAGATAGATATTTTGCAGGAAAGGAGCCGAAATCATGCAGCGAATAGATGCATACCCGACACACGTGATAAACGGCCTGAAATGCAGGCCGGGGCGCGTTCTGCCCTTTGGGGCAAGCTTTATCGGCGGAGGCGGGGTAAACTTTTCCGTATATTCAAAAAATGCCACCGGCTGCAGTCTGATACTTTTTCACAACGGGGCCAAGGCTCCGTTTGCGCAGATACCGCTTTCAGATGAATTTCGAATAGGTGATGTCTATACCATTACGGTATATGATCTTAATATAGAAAATCTTGAATACGGCTATCGTTTCGAAGGGCCGTATGACACAAAAAAGGGGCTGATATTCGACTCTTCAAAGATCGTGCTTGACCCTTATGCCAAGCTCATCTCGGGGCGCAACCGCTGGGGCATAAAAAAAGATGCGGTTGAAAACGAATTCATCCACCGCGGCTGCGTTATATTTGAAGACTTTGACTGGGAGGGGGACAAACCCTTAGAGCTTCCGCTTGAAGATCTTGTGATATATGAAGCCCATGTACGAGGCTACACGGCAGATGACAGCAGCAGCGTAAAAAGGCGGGGCACCTTTGCCGGGCTTACGGAAAAAATTCCATACCTCAAAAAAATGGGCATAAACTGCATAGAGCTTTTGCCCATCTTTGAATTCGACGAATTCGAATTTTCAAGAGAACACGACGGCGAAAGGCTCTTAAACTACTGGGGGTATTCCACTGTGGGTTTTTTTGCGCCAAAGTCCGGATATGCCGCATCGGCGCCCTTGGGGCTTGCCGCAGATGAGCTTAAGAACATGATAAAAAAGCTTCACAGCGCAGGCATTGAAATCATACTCGATGTTGTTTTCAACCATACGGCGGAAGGAAATGAGCGTGGCCCCGTGATATCGTTTAAGGGCATAGACAATCCGACCTACTACATGCTCACCGAGGACGGATATTATAAGAATTACAGCGGATGCGGAAATACCATGAACTGCAATAATGCCGTTGTAAGGGGCATGATAATGGACTGCCTCCGCTACTGGGTGACGGATTATCATATTGACGGATTCCGCTTCGATCTCGCATCCATCCTTTCAAGGGACGAAAACGGAAATCCCATGCCGACTCCCCCCGTGCTCGAATCCCTTGCCGGCGACCCGGTGCTTGGAAAGACCAAGCTTATTGCCGAGGCGTGGGACGCCGGTGGCATGTATCAGGTGGGAAGCTTCCCAAGCTTTGGACGCTGGGCCGAATGGAACGGAAAATACCGCGATGCCGTGAGGCGCTTTTTAAAAAGCGACGCCTCCGCAGGCCCCGAGCTTATAAGAAGGATACAGGGCTCTCCCGATCTGTATATGGGCAGGGGCAGCAGCGCCAGCATCAACTTTGTGACCTGCCACGACGGTTTTACGCTTTACGACCTGTTTTCATATAATGAAAAGCACAACCTTGCAAACGGCGAAAAGGGCGGCGACGGCACAAACGACAATTACAGCTGGAACTGCGGCGTTGAGGGCGAAACAAAGGACAAAGAAATAAATGCCTTAAGGCTTCGCCTTGCCAAAAATGCCATAGCCCTGCTGCTTTTGTCCCGCGGAGTCCCGATGCTTCTTGCGGGCGACGAATTCCTAAACACTCAATTCGGAAACAACAACTCATACTGCCATGACAACAAGGTATCCTGGCTTGACTGGAACGGCCTTAAGGATCATCCGGACATGGTCTCTTTTGTAACAAGGATGATAGATTTCAGGAAAAAGCATCCGGTCATCACCAGCCCTCATCACTATACAGGCTATAATTCAAGCGGCTATCCCGAGCTTTCATTCCACGGAACCTCTCCATGGAACATCGACATAAACGCTCCTCTTTTGTCCTTTGGATTTATGTATGCTCAGACTAAGGCGGAGCACGGCAGGGACGAATTTATCTACTGCGCCGTGAATTCCTACTGGGAGGAAAAAGAATTTGAGCTTCCCATACTGCCGGAAGGGTTTGAATGGAAGAAAAAGGAATATACAGGAAAAAAGGCAGTGAAAACCGGAGATAAGATACTGCTTGAAGCAAGAAGTCTGATGATACTGGTGGGCCGTTGATACATAAAATGACACCCGGGATGAATACCGGGTGTCATTTCCATTTCAGCATATCTCCCCGCCGGCAAGAACGTTGCCTTCCTCATCGTACAAAACGCCTGTCTGTCCGGGGGCGACGGCCTTGACGGGCTCGCTAAAGCAGACGAGGAGCTCTTCGCCGATGCGGCGGCAGATGGCACCGACGGGGCGGTGGTGATAGCGAACTTTTATTTTTGCGGCAAAATCTGCAGCTTCTTCGGGACATGGCATGCCGACGTAATTGACGTCAAGGAGCCTGCACTTTGAAGAATACAGGGATGCCTCACTTGAAAGGACCACTTTGTTTTCAGCGGTGTCTATCTTTTTTACATATATGGGCACGCCGGCCGCAATGCCGAGGCCCTTTCTCTGGCCTACGGTATAATGAATAATGCCCTTGTGGCGGCCGAGGACTTTTCCTTCTTCGTCCACGAAATCGCCTTCGGGAAAGGACCTGTTCAGCTTGTATTCAATGTACGATGCGTAATCATCATCGGGGACAAAGCATATCTCCTGGGATTCTGCCTTGTCGGCAACGGAAAGCTGCGCATGTTTTGCGATGGCGCGGACTTCGTCCTTTGTAAGCTCTCCTAAGGGCATGATGGTCCTTTGCAGCTGATGCTGACTTAAGCGGCAGAGCATATATGACTGATCCTTCGCCGCATGGTCGGAGGTCTTTACCGAATAACGGCCGTTTGGCAGTTTTACTATCTTTGCATAATGACCTGTAGCCACGTATTCGGCGCCGAAGGTGTCTGCGGCGGCTATAAGTTCTTCCCACTTTATCCTGCGGTTACAGATTATGCAGGGGTTTGGTGTCCTGCCACAGGCATAGGAGGCCACAAAAGGATCTATGACGCAGCTGTTAAAACGGCTGCTGCAGTTTCTGACATAATAAGGGATCTCGAGTTTTTCGCATACCTCTCTTGCATCGTCTATCTCGCAGCAGCGGCTCACCTCGCCATCTTCGCTTACGATGCGAAGCGTTACGCCTATCACATCATATCCTTTAAGTTTTAACAGATAAGCCGTAACGGCGCTGTCAACGCCGCCCGACATTCCGACAATAACACGCATAGCCCACCCATGCCTTTCGATTATTTCTTTGTTTCATTCTTATCTATTGCATTCCCGCAACTTTCCTTTTTTATTTTTCACGCATGTTGTAATCCTTGTCTTCGTATATCATTCCAAGCATAATAGCCGCAAATTCGGGATCAAACTGCGTGCCCCTGCCTTTTTCTATCTCGTTTCTGACATATTCCTGTGAAAGGACATCTCGATAGCTTCTTTTACTTGTCATTGCATCGTAGGCATCTGCCACGGAAAGTATCCTGGCTTCCTCGGGAATGGCCACGCCCGCCAGGCCGTCCGGATAACCTTTGCCGTCAAATCTTTCGTGATGCCATTTTGCGCCTATGGCAAGTCTCTGCTTTCCTTCAATATTTTCAAGTATCTTTGCTCCCATTACAGGGTGCGTCTTTATGATGGCATATTCCTCGTCATTGAGTCTGCCGGGTTTGTTGATGACAGCATCGGGAATACCGATCTTTCCGACATCATGCAAAAGCCCCATCATATATATCTCATTCTGCTGGACAATGGAATAGCCTGCCCTCTTTGCTATCTCTTTTGAATACTCTGCAACTCTGTGCGAATGTCCGTTGGTATAGGTATCCTTTGCATCGATCGCGGCAGCAAGGGCTTCAACGACATCTATCATGAGTTTTTTGTTTTCCTGCGTCTTCCTTTCGACCTCTTCACCGAGTGACCTTTGCAGGGTGATCAGTTCGAGGATATGCTTTACACGCAGAAGAAGCACTTCGGGAACGAAGGGCTTTTTGATAAAATCCATTGCCCCGAGGGACAGGCCCATGCGCTCCGAATCCTCATTCTCATCGGCCGTTAAGAAGATGACCGGAATGTCCGATATCTCGCGTCTTAACGTTTTAAGCCTTTTCATGGTCTCAAAGCCGTCAATGACGGGCATCTTTACATCGAGCAAAATAAGCTCGGGACGGTTTCTTTCAAGATAATCCAGAAGGCTGCTTCCCGATTCAAGTGTTTCCACGTCAAAGCCGGCATTTCCAAGTATTCTGGCCGCTATCTTTCTGTTTGCCGGATCGTCATCTACCACGATAAGCTTTTGAGAACCCACTGCCACCTCGGCGCGATCGTCATTTTTTACAAAAGCCGTCTCGTATTCCACAAATATATTATCGCCGTTTTTCTTATGCCATCCTTCAAGAATGTTTCCGACGACTTTTTCTATTGCATCCTGCTTTATATCCGTCAGGAACACAAAGTAAGTATTCGACCTGTTTCTCATGAATACATCGGATTTTCTTAAGGATTCCCTTATATGATTTCCGAATTCATCGCACTTTCTGTGATAGGTCTCATCTGACGTTCCTTCTCCCGGAGACAGGGTAAACATCACTTTGCAGGCCGACCGGCGGTTACGCACTATGTACCTCATGACGTAGCGGTATACATTTGCAAAGGATTCCTTGTCAAGCTGCAGCGCATGGTTTGGGATAGCTCTTTCGCCGAGTATGGTAGAGATGGTATTTATATCCTCATATGTGCCTGTATTCTCTTCAAAACGCTCGGCGCTGTAGATCGAATAACCGTGCTTTCCGTTCTGCTTTACATAGTAAAGAGCGGTGTCGGCCAGCTTCATCAGAGAATCGTAATCGTTTCCGTTGTCCGGAACACGTACCGCACCTATGGACACGCCGAGAGGAATATTCATTTCCACGCCAAGGATGCCTTTGGCATGGGCAATTATTCCCTGATTCAGTTTTTCGGAGAGCTCCTTTATCTCTTCCTCGCGGCGCATTTCAACACAGAATGCCGCAAATTCATCTCCTCCAAGCCTTCCGCATATACTTCCCGCAGGAAGAAGGCCCTTTAAAAGTGCAGAGAAACCGACCAGTATCTTGTCTCCCGCGTCATGGCCGTAGATATCGTTTATGAGCTTAAATGCGTCAAGATCGATCATCATAAGTGACCCCGCCCGGGTTGCGCACATACGCGAAAGCTCGTTTCCTGCCGCCATTTTATTCAGCATGCCGGTAAGACCGTCCGTTGCAGCTTCGGTCATAAGGGTGTGCATTTTTTCCTCTTTTGAAACGATGTTTCTTATTCTCGTTAAGAGGACTTCGGGCACAAAGGGTTTTCTGACATAATCGGCAACACCGGCTTCAAAGCCGTGCCTTTCCGTTTCTGAGTCTTCATCCGCCGTCAGGAATACGACTGGAGTCTCTTCGCGTCCCTCGCTCTTTTCCCAGCTTCTTACCGCGGAAAGCGTCTCAAAGCCGTCCATTTCCGGCATCTTTATATCCAAAAGGATAATATCCGGAGTACCGTTCTTTTTCAAATACTCCAAAAGAGCCCGCCCGGACTTTAATGCCGTAACGCGCATATTGTTATGACTGAGTATCCTCCCTGCCATCTGCAGATTCATTACGTCATCATCTACCACGATAACCCATGTAGCCATGCCTTACCTCCAATAAAAGCTTGCAATATATCTGTATCATTATATATCCTTTTATCTTCTCCCGTCAACAAAAAAGGAACAGCCCGCAGGCTATTCCTCTTCAAGATCCTCTTCATCCACTATTTCATCGTATTCCTGTTCGTCGAGCCATTCGTCAAACGCGTCTACGACTGCTTCGTATTCATCATCATCCAGGATATTTTCAAGACCGGGGCCGTCTTCTCCTTCGGTGTATCTGTAAAGAAAGACCTCTCCCTCTTCATCTTCCGTCTGAGGAAGAAGCGCGATGTAATCGCGGCCGTTTGCCTCAAGGATCGTAAGAATATTGCATTCTACCTTTCGTCCGTCATCGAGATCGAGAGTCACGGTGAACTGTTCCTCGTCGGGAATGATCTCGTCATTTTCTTTTTTGCCCATATTTTTCTCCTTTGTCATTTATACATTAAACCTGAACAGAATGACATCTCCGTCCTTTACGACGTATTCCTTGCCTTCCATCCTTACAAGGCCCTTTTCCTTTGCTGCGGGTATGGACCTGCATTCCATAAGCTCTTCGTAAGAGATGACCTCTGCCTTGATAAAGCCTCTTTCAAAATCGGAATGTATCTTGCCTGCAGCCTGGGGCGCCTTTGTTCCTTTTTTGATGGTCCAGGCACGGGTCTCTGTCTCGCCTGCGGTAAGATAGCTGATAAGGCCCAAGATGTCATAGCTTGCGGCTATGAGCTTGTCAAGGCCGGAGCTTGTAAGGCCCAGAGCCTCAAGATATTCTGCCTTTTCCGCGTCATCAAGTTCCGAGATCTCAGCCTCTATCTGCGCACAGATGACAAATACCTGATCTCCGTCTTCTTTGGCAAATTCCTTGACCTTTGCCACCATGGGGTTTGATGCCCCGTCATCGGCCATATCTTCCTCGGCCACGTTTGCGGCAAAAATGACGGGCTTTCCGGTGAGCATATTAAGCTCGGAAAAAAGCGCCTCTTCGTCTTCATCTGCCGGTGCAAGAGTCTTTGCAAGCTTTCCGTCCTCCAAATGCGCCTTAAGCTTTTGAAGCGATTCAAGCTCCTTTGCTGCGGCCTTGTCCGAATGAGCGGCTCTTACCACCTTTGAAATGCGGCGTTCAAGCACTTCTATATCCGAAAAGATGAGCTCTAAGTTGATGGTCTCTATATCTCTTACCGGGTCTACGCTTCCGTCTACGTGAATAACGTTTGCATCCTCAAAGCATCTTACGACATGTACGATGGCATCGACCTCACGTATATTTGCAAGGAACTGGTTTCCAAGGCCTTCACCCTTGCTTGCGCCCTTTACAAGGCCCGCAATGTCGACAAATTCTACGACTGCAGGTGTGACCTTCCTTGAATTGTAAAGCGATGCAAGGTCGTCAAGACGGTGATCCGGCACCGGCACTATGCCCACATTGGGGTCTATGGTGCAGAAAGGATAATTGGCGCTTTCTGCGCCCGCCTTTGTAAGCGAATTGAAAAGGGTGCTTTTTCCCACGTTCGGGAGCCCCACTATGCCAAGCTTCATGTGTTTTGTTTCTCCTTGTGATACATATTTTCTTTTGCTTTATAAAGCTCTCCCGATAAGGGAGAGCTTTTTGTCAATCCATTTTTTCTCCGCCGATGCGGATATGAGCCGCCAGAAGCTTTGCGAGGAAGTAGACTGCGGCGCATTCTTCATCCTGCCAGATACGAAGGCTGTGGGGCTCCGCACAGATAAGATATCCGTCCGTTTCCTCATCCATGCCGACTCTTGTGACCATCACGGCTTCGATGCCGCGCTCTTTTAAGGTCTGATAAAAGCAAGGGCAGTTGGCTTCGATCCTGTCAAGATTGTTTGCATAGTGCAGGTCGTCGTTCATCAGCTTTGCGATATCGCTTGCATCGCCTCTGTAGGTCGAATCGAGCACGGCCTTCATGACCCCGGACTTTCCGGTGTAGTAAAGCTCTGTGATCTGCATGGTATCCATCAAAAGAGGCATCACCGAATGGAGCTTGTTTTCAAAGCCCGGAACCAACTCGACGTGGCGCACGATGCTCTGCATGGTGGAATATATGCCTGCTTTTGCAAGATGGCGTATCTCTATATTTTTATGTTTTGCTTCAACATATATGATGTAACAGTTTCTTCCCTTTGTCTTGCCACGATAAAGCGCCTTATCCATGAGAGCGAAGAGACCTTCGTAGTCTTTTGCGTCAAAGGGATATGATGCACAGCCCGAGGTACCGGTGACAAAAGGCGAGCAGCCGTCCATTACCACGTTTCTTCGAAGGACGTCATGGCTCTCATACATTTTTACAAAAAAGCTCTTTTTGTCATCATACTCCGTATCACGGAGATTGATCATCAAAAGCTCGTCGCCGCCAAACCTTCCGCAGACGCCGACAGCTTTTGTAAAATCCGCGATCCTCTCACCTATATCCATGAGCACGACATCGCCTGCTGCATGTCCGTAGGTGTCATTAATGAATTTGAAATTGTCAAGATCAAGCATGGCAAAGGTGAAGGGTATACCGTCGCTTATAAGCCTTTTTGCAAAGCCGATTATGTATCTGCGTGACACTATTCCCGTAAGGGGATCAAGAAGTGCATCTACCTCGGTCTTTTCCAATAGCTCTGCGAAATACGGGTATTTTGACAGTTCTTCTTTAGTATAATTTGGGCCCATTATCATTCTCCATTAAATATGCGGTGTGGGTACAAAAATCAAAGTGTACAAGATCCTGTATACAGTATAAACCATAATTTGCGCTCGGTCAACCCTTCATATTCTTAATTCGCTCAAGCGCCTCAAGAGAATTTTCAAGGCTTCCGAATGCGGTAAGTCTGAAATACCCTTCTCCGCTGGGACCGAATCCCGAACCGGGAGTTCCGACCACATTTACGGTCTCAAGCAGGTAGTCAAAGAATTCCCAGCTTGTCATATTGCCCGGAGTCTTAAGCCAGATATAGGGCGCATTCACACCGCCGTACACATCAAATCCGGCATCCTTAAGACCTTCTCTTATTACCTTTGCATTGTTCATATAATAAGCGACCATCTCACGCGTCTCCCTGCGGCCTGCCTCGCTGTAGACAGCCTCGCCCGCGCGCTGGATGATGTAGGGTGCTCCGTTGAACTTGGTGCCGCTTCTTCTTGCCCAGAGGCTGTTGAGAGAGACTCCGTCAAGCACAAGTGCCTTAGGAACAACGGTAAATCCAAGTCTCGTTCCGGTAAATCCGGCATTCTTTGAAAAGCTTCTTATCTCTATCGCGCACTTCTTTGCGCCGTCACATTCATATATGCTGTGAGGTATGTCCTTTTCGGTTATATATGCCTCATATGCGGCATCAAAGATTATGAGAGAACCGTTTGCAAGCGCAAAGTCTACCCATTTTTGAAGCTGCTCCTTTGTTGCGACTGCTCCTGTGGGATTGTTGGGATAGCAAAGGTATATCACGTCAGCCCTTTCCTTGGGAAGCTCGGGAACGAAGGAGTTTTCTGCCGTACAAGGCATATATGTGACATTGCTCCACTTTTCGGATGCCTTATCGTAATTGCCCGTTCTGCCGCTCATGGCGTTTGAATCGACATATACGGGGTATACGGGGTCGCAAACCGCAATGCGGTTGTCAGCTGCAAATATATCACCTATGTTTCCGCTGTCAGACTTTGCGCCGTCACTTATAAAGATCTCGTCTATGTCAAGATCTACGCCCCATGCCTTGTAATCTCCGTCTATTATGGCCTTGCGAAGAAATTCGTAGCCAAGATCGGGAGCATAGCCTCTAAAGGTCTCTGCCTTTCCCATTTCGTCAACCGCGCTGTGCATGGCAGCTATGACCGAAGGAGCAAGCGGAAGCGTAACATCCCCTATTCCGAGTCTTATCAGTTTTGCGTCCGGGTGAGCATTGGAATATTCCTTTACCTTTTTTCCTATAGTGGAAAAAAGATAGCTTCCGGGCAATTTTGCGTAGTTTTCATTTGCTTTAAACATTTTTAGTCCTCCATTTTCTTTGAACCGTTTTGGCACTATGCGGCCCTGTCAGGGAAAGGGATTCCTTAGCGAATTCCTCCATGGTCATTTTCCGGTCCATGCTCTGCCTTCTTAAATAATTATATGCTTCAGGTTCTGTCATGTCATATTCTTTCATGATATCCTGTTTTGCCATATCTATGATCGCAGTATCAAGCTGCGTCCTGACTCTTGCGCCCTTTTTGTCCCTTCCTCTTCGTTTCAACTGTTCGAAGATCATATCGACGGAGGAAAGGAGCTGCGCTACTGAAAAAGGAAGCGCAAGCGATGCTATATCCGGGGGAGCCTCATAAACGACCGAAGGCGATGCTATAAGAAGAAGCGAAAAGTAATCGGGAAGCCCGTTGCTCAGCTCTTCATACATCATATCCGTGCACCTGTAACCGGATATCACTATTCCTCCGGAAAGGTCATATGCCATCTGAAGTGCCCGGGACCCCGACTGGAATACACCGTCCACTTCATATCCGCGGGCCATCAGGATACCTTTCACTTTTTCGGCGTCTGCCGTCTTCGACATTGCTATAACTATGTGCACGCGGCAGCTCACCCCCATTCAACATTAGTATCTGTACAGATATTTTTCTATCTCCCAAGTGCTGACGCTCTTAAGATAGTCGCGCCACTCGCTTTGTCTTTCTTCTATTATTCTGTCAGCGATCTGTTTTCCGATGACATTTTTAACGAATTCATCCTTCTTTAAAGCCTCTATCGCTTCGCCCAGATTTTCGGGCATCCTGCCTATTCCGAGTGCTTCAAGCTCGTCTCGGTCAAGTTTCTTTTTCGCCGCCGGTATATACGGCGCATATACGGTCTTATTCAAAAAGCCGTCAACGCCTGCCCCAAGGCATACTGCAAGCGCAAGGTATGGGTTGGCGGTCGCATCGGGGAAACACAACTCAAGGCACATAACACCCTCTGCATCCTTAACTACCTTTACAGCCGCCTCATCGCTGTCGAAGGACCACCCTTTGTACACGGGAACCTTAAAATCTCCCGACAGCCTCTTGTATGAATTGACTAAGGGGTTCGTTATTGCCGATATGGCAGGAAGATGGTCTATTATTCCCGACAAAAAGCACATTCCAAAGTCACTGAGGCCGTTTTCGCTGCTGTTGTCTTCAAATTTGCTTCCGGCCCCGTGAGGTATCCTTATAAGAAGGTGCATTCCGCTTCCCTCTACATCTACCCTGGGCTTTGGCAGAAATGTCGCATGCTTTCCATGTCTTTTGGCGATGATCTTTGAGACCATCTTGAATATGCCTATCTCATCCGCCGCATGCATTGCATTACCGCCCGCCAGATCGATCTGGTGCTGACCGGATGCCTTTTCATGGTAGGACGCGCGGATGTCAAAGCCCATCTCTTCGAGAGTGAGAATGATATCTCTTCTGGCATTTTCTCCCGTATCAAGCGGACTTACGTCCATAAGCCCCGCAGACTCATCGGTCGTGACCGCGGGCCGCCCGTTTTCATCCATGTCAAACAAAAAGAATTCTATTTTGGGTGAGATCGTCAGATCGGATCTGAACCTTACACGTATATCCTCGATGATCCATTTGAGGATGTTACGGCTGTCCGTTTCCACGGGGTTGCCGTCGCTTCCGTAAAGATCGCACATAAAGCCGGCGACCTTTCCTGTCTGAGGTCTCCACGGAAAAATCGCAAATGTCGAAAGATCCGGCACAAGCCTTAGTGAAGCATTTTCGCTGTCATAATATGCACCGTCTAAGGATATCTTCCCCTCAAGAAGAGCATCGAGCTGTTTTCTTGTCACTGCTATATTCTTAAGGCCGCCGCTTAAGTCCACGAACTGAAGCCTTATGAATTCTATGTCCTCTTCCTCCACCAGATGGCGTATGGCATCTTTATCAAGTGTTTTCATCATTTCCTCTCCGACTGAATAATGTCATTCAAGGCCTCATAAAGCCTTTTCATCTCTTCATCGCTTCCTATCGTTATGCGAAGATAGTCCGCTATGCGAGGTTTGTTCCAATGTCTTACAAATATCCTTCGTTTTTTAAGCTCTTCAAAAATATAGTCTCCGGGCAGGCTCTCGTGCTTTACAAACACAAAGTTTGCTGCCGACTCAGGGCCGGTAAAGCCAAGACCGGCAAGTGTCTTTAACGCCTCATCCCTGGTCTTTACTATACGGCCGCACTGCTCTTTAAAGTAGGCGTCGTCCTTTACCGAAAGCACGCCTGCACTTATTGCTATCTGCGAAAGGGTATATGAGTTGATGGAGGCTTTGATGCTGTTCATTGCGGCGATCGCCTCTTTGCAGCCCATGCAATAGCCTATTCTCATGCCCGCCATGGAGCGCGACTTTGAAAATGTCCGTATAACCAGAAGGTTATCATACTTTTCAAGAAGCGGCAGAACGCTTTTCCCGCCAAAGTCGATATATGCCTCGTCTATCATTACCATCGAAGACGGATTGTGCTTTAAGATGTCTTCGACAAACTCTATCCCCTCAAGGATGGATGTGGGCGCATTGGGGTTTGGAATAATGATCCCTCCGTTTTCCCTTCTGTAGTCCGCTGCATCTATCCTGAAATCTTCTTTCAAAGGGATCTCCTCGTAAGGAATGCCGTAAAGCTGTGCCCACACGGGGTAAAAGGCATATGTCACGTCAGGGAAAAGCACCTTTTTTTTGCCTGCAAAAAAAGTAAGAAAAGCAACGGATATTACATCATCCGACCCCACGCCGCAAAATACACGGTCGGATGACAGGCCATGGTATGCGGCAAGCTCTGCGCAAAGATCCTTGATATCGGGATCCGGATATTTTCTTAAGATATCCGTATCAAAACCGTTAAGCAGCTCTCTTACCGCCGGTGCCGGCGGATACGGGTTCTCATTTGTGTTAAGTTTGATTATATTTTTGTCCGCAGGCTGTTCACCCGCAACATACGGGGTCACATTCCTTACGTTTTTCATCCATTCTTTCATGTCTGCCTCTTTTTTTCTTTTGATGACGCTGTGATTTTTTTAAGTCTTTTCTTTATGGCTCTCATTATGACCACATATGCTATGCTTGCACCTATGGCCGCTCCGCCCGAATCTATCATTACATCGGTGACCGCAGCCCCTCTTCCGTCCACAAATATCTGATGTACCTCATCCGAAATGGCATAGACCATGCCGCAAAGAATCGGAGGAATGTAAAAATATATGCATCCGCCGAGCCTGAAGGTGTTTACAAGAAGGGCTCCTAAGACGGCATATTCGGAGAAATGTGCCATCTTTCTTATACACTGATCAAGAAAATGGACCAGCATCTCATTGTCGGGATTATCAACATCTATTCCTATAAAAATCAGGATCTCCTTTACTATGCCTCCGCTAAGAGCTGCGCTTTCCACAACGGGCTGCGAAGAAAACACAAAGATAACTATCATCCATGTAAGACAGAGAAGGCAGGATATGAAAAAAAATACTTTCTTGTTTTTCATTTTTCCCCCCTATCGGTAAATTCTGTCATGATGCGATATCTCCCTGCAGGCAAAGACTGATAATCTAAGATATAATAAAACACGAGTTAGCAAAAGTCAACTAAAAAAGCGGGCAGCCGATGGCTGCCCGCTCAAAGGATCTTTAATTAAAGTGAAAGGCCTGAACCAAATGCTGTAGAGAGCATTGTGATGATCGGATAGATCTTAGCAAATGCCTCTGAGATGGTCTTAGCGTTTGAAGGAGCAGAGATCTTGTCTGCGCCTGATGTAACCTTGAAGGTTCCGTTTGCGGATGCACTTACAGACTGTGAATCAGTAGAACCTGAAAGGCCCTTTGCATCGAATGTTCCGGAGAATCCGTTGTCTTCGTCTGTGATCTTTACATTCATATTTACGTTCTGATCGATCTTTATGGAAGAGCCGCCAAGTGATTCAGCCTCTGTGAGTGCAGCTTCGGGATTCTTAAGTGTCTTTACAACATCTGCAACATACTTATCCTTGTTTGTCTTAAGCTCTTCAATTGCCTTCTTAACAGTTTCGCCTGCCTTTGACATATCGGGCTTAGCGGAAGACATATCCTTTCCTGTAAGGTCGCCCATAGCCTTATAAACTTCGTCTACAATAGCATTTGCGGCACTGGGGATCTTGTCTGCGATCTTCTTGTCCTCAAGATACTTTACTGTGTTGTCAATGATAGTTGCGCCGTTCTTTTCGAACGCATCTGCAAATTTTTCAAGGATAGTCTTTGTTGAATCGGCGGAAACGTTCAGATTGTAATTCTTTCCGTCTACTTTAAGATCATCTACTGCGCTGAGTGCTATAGCGTAGTCATCAGTAAGAGGCTGAAGGATATCCTTTATTGCATCAAGAGAAAAGTCTGAAGACTTAAGATCTCCCGTAGGGATGGAAAGGCAAAGAACACCCTTGATATCTTCCTCTGTAAGATTCAGCATTGTAAGCATCTGAGAAGCTTTATCTCCCATTGTTCCCATGAGCACATCATATGCGCCTGTAAGATCAAGGTAGAGATTGTTTCCGATGTATGAGATCTCTGCTACCTTGCCCTTTAATGTTTTGTCACCTGCAGTGGCATCAAGTTCAACGCTGACTGCGAGATTTCCGTCCGTATCAAGTACAGACTTTGTGTTAAGGCTTCCCTTTACACTCTGTGATTCTTCTCCGAGCTTTGCTGAAGAATCGATGTCAGTCTTCATCTCGGTGGTGATGCCCTTCATCGAATAAACTTTTTCAGCCACACCGATGAAATTGGTCACCTGCTCGTTTGCTCCTTCGATCTTTCTTACATCGTTCTTCTTTGAGCAGCCTGTAACTGCTGTTGCGGAAAGTGCGGCGGCAAGACCGAAAGCGGCGATCTTCTTATAATTCATTTTTTTCTCCTCCTTTTAAAATGAAATATACGTGTTGCATTTAGTGCATAACATGCACAAGATCAATCCCTTTTTACATCAAAAGCCGAAAAAAGTCAACCTGATAGTACTTTCTTAAAGATTTCCGTAAAAAAACGACAAAAAAAAGACAGGAATAGGGGGGTTTTTATGCAAAAAAATAACGGCACCACCAGGTACCGGGATAATGTAGAAAAACCTTCGGTTTTTCTTTGAACCGCCTCTGAGCCGGCGGGGGCTCCCAGCATCTGTCGATGCTGGTAATATGTAGAAAAACCTTCGGTTTTTCTTTGAACCGCCTCTAAGCCGGCGGGGGCTCCCAGCATCTGTCGATGCCGGTAATATGCGGTCGGCGGGACTTGAACCCGCACGAGGAAACCCTCACAAGAACCTTAATCTTGCGCGTATACCAATTCCGCCACGACCGCGTGGTTGATTGACAACGAGCACATATTAGCACTTTTTTTCCCGCGTGTCAAGCAGTTTTATTCATCAAATTCAACATAAATATAAAAAGTTGAATTGTGCTCCTCTTTTCCCACCACTTTCCCGTGTCTGGACTTGATCCTTTCACGGGTGGTGTAATTGCCCGACATGGCAAGTGCGGGTATTATCGTGTAATAATATGCCATAGGGAGGATGCCTTCGTTAATATCCACCTCATCACCGATATTAAGCTCATCCCTTTCCATATGAAAGCGTTCTGTTCTCATTTTTTTCTCCTATATGCCAAGTGCCGCCAAAACTATCTGTTTTAACATGCCGTACATTCTTTCGTAATCCGGCAGGTTGTAATGCAGTCCGTCTATTGTTTTAATATCCGCCTTGTCAAGCTCCGCCTGAAGATCGACCACCGCTATATCGGTGCCGGAAAGCTCTTCCTTTAATATGCTGTTGAACATATCCACTTCGGACTGTTTTATGACTGTTTCATAATGAAGCTTTTCCTGTTCTTCATTTACGTTGCAAACAAGTTGCACGACGACCTTGGCGCCGGTCTCTTCCTTGATCTTTTTGACAAGCTCAAGATACTGATAAGCCGATATTTCCGAATAGCCGCATTCGTTCACGCCCATTCCAAAGACAATTATGCTGTCAGGCGAAGCTGCATTTACTATATTGTCATATTGCTGCTCTATAAGTGAATGGCTCGCGCCGACCTTGCAGAAAAATTCATCCGTTTCTTCCTTATAAGATACCATTCCGTCGTATCTGGAATCTCCCACAAAGATCACATGAGCTTTGTTTTCATTTTCAGACTTTGAATCTGCGGGCTCTTCTGTCTGCACGGTCGTATCGGCTGCGGGAGGCAGTGTGACCGGCGGCAGGGTCACGGCAGGCTCTGCACTTGAGTCTGTAACACTTGGAGCTGTATATGCAGCCGTGCTGTCAGGTATTACTATGTTTATTGTGTCTGACGCCTTTTTATCATCCGGCTTTTCATCCCCGGCTCCCTTTATTATAAGTATTATACAGACTATAAGGCAAAGGACCACCGCGCATATTGAGCATATGAGCATGATCTTGAGCCTTTTTATGGCCTTGGCGTTAGGCCTTCTTTTTCTTTTCTTGTTATCCATTTCACCATTCTCCGGGTGTTTTGCCTATTTTAGGTTATCTCGCGGAAAAGAGTATAGGACAGCAGGCAAAAAATGTCAACGCCAAAAAAGGCATTGACATGAATGTGTCATTCGGGTATAATGCACTTGCAAAAAAAAGAGAAACCGGCGGGGGCTGTAAATGCCTTCGGCTCGGGATTACAAGGAAAGAAATCCTTCGGATTTCTTTTGAACCGCCTCTAGGCCGGCGGGGGCCCTCCTTCGCCTTCGGCTCGGAGATTATGCAGATGTGGCGGAATTGGTATACGCGCATGATTCAGGTTCATGTGGGCATTGCGCTCGTGCGGGTTCAAGTCCCGCCATCTGCACTGACAGGTCACTATGTGTGACCTGTTTTTTTTGTATAATCTGCCTTTTTTTAATTGACAAGCATGGTATATTTCATTAAAATCATACTATGTGGGATTTTTAAAATAATCGTAACTATTCAGCACCCGCCCATCCCATTCGCAAAACCTCTGCCAAAGGCATCGGTTTTTGCTCATGTGACGGACGTCTGCTATTAGAACCACACAGATGCGGGGCATGACTCGTCTGGTCATTCCTGTATGGTTCTGAATAGTTACAAAAAATCCAAATCAATAGAGTGTGACAAAAGGAGAGATTATGGCTAACTTATCCGTACCCAAGGTTTTGTGGAGCATTATTTATATTGCCCTACCCGCGTTTCTGCTTTTATGCCCCGATCTGGTGAACGATCTTTTGCTTAATGTCCCGGAAGAATTCCGTGATTATGTCGTTCCCGGTATCATCGGTCTGTTTGCGCTTATAGGCTTTTTCTTTATAAGATCAAGCAAGAAGCCCCTTCCGATCATCGTGATGATCATTCTCATGATCGGCGCAATAGTTGTTACGGCATACTTTAACTGGGACAAGTACACAGAGCGTTTCAATACCGTTCACGAGCATTATCAGGCCAGTGAGGGCGAATATTACGACAAGGACAGCTCTGAATTCCAGGCTAAGATGGGACAGATGCTTCCTCTTATAGGTGTTTCACTTCCCGATCTTGCAAAGTGGGAGTGGGCAGCAATGATCCTTCCCATGCTTCTTTGGGGTCTACTTGGAATCAAGGGCGTCTTGGAGTTTGCTGCCATTCCAAAATCGACCAACAAAAATACCTATGCGGATAAAGACATACCCGAAGACTTGCAGGCGCAGACGAACCGTCCTACAGAACAGCAAAGAGCGGCAAAGCTTGCCTCTATAAAGAGTTCTTCAGGTCCGTCCACTGTTTATGTGTCAGATCCGAAGCCTACGGAACCCATTCAGGCAACGCAGGCATCACCCGCTCCCGCAAAAAATACCAAGGGCGTTATAATGCCGAGCTGGGAGACAGGGTCCGATCAGCCCGTTATAAAGACATCAAACGCCAATGTATCTTCCAATACGGCAAGTCCATTTGCATACGAAGAACAGACGGCTCCCATGGTGCCTCCTGTAAAGCCCGCACCTGCACCGGCACCTGCTCCCGAACCTGTACCTGTTTCCGAGCCCGTACCCGCAGCACCTGTTTATGCAGAGCCTGCACCGGCTCCTGCTCCGGCACCCACTCCCGAACCTGTTCCCGAACCCGCTCCTGCTCCTGAGCCCGAGCCCGTTCCCGAGCCCGTACCTGCTCCCGTAGAGGAAGCACCGGTACCTCCGGCACCGCCTGCTCCCGAACCCATTCCCGAGCCTGCAGTAAATCCTTTTGAGAATATTGCAAGCCCCTTCAGCGCAGTGATCCAGGCAGTGAATGAAGCAGCCGCAGAGTCTGCTCCCGCTCCCGCTACCGCAGAGGAGCCTGCACCTGCGCCTGCTCCCGTTGCGGACCCGTTTGCCGGAATCGCAAGTCCTTTCGGCAATTCGTATTCAAGGTCAGAGGAACCTGCAAAGACAGTAAAGATCAATCCCGCTGCCGACTATATGTCACAGCCTGCTCCGGCCGCAGCACCCGCGCAGCCCGTAGAAGCCGCAAAGGTCATCCTTAATCCAAGCCCCGCAGTTGCAAAGGCAAGAGCCGCAAGAGCTGCTCAGGCAAGCAAGGATCAGATGAGCGATGATGAAAAGGCAAGGATCAAAGACCTTCAGGGCAAGGTTCTTGAACTTAAGACATTGTACAATCAGGGCATGATCACTCAGGATGAATATATCACTCAGAGAACAGCTCTTCTTCAGGAAATGTATACAAAGAAATAATAATACATCGCCCCCTGCCGAGATGCAGGGGGCGATGTATTATTATCTAATACCCGGTCTTGTTTATATTCAGGTTCACCAAATTCGTTGCTTTCAGATCTCTGTGATACATACTATGGCAAAACCGGTGCCGCAACCCACTACCGTGGTTGCTATCAATGTTACTACAAGCGCTGTGAATCCAAACATAATTTTTTCCTCCTTTGATTGCTGTTGCTTTGTTTTTTTGTTGTTTTTTTTCTTTGTTTCTAACCCGTATTATACGCCCCCCTTCCTTGCAAAAACCGGGACTTTTTTAAAATTTCCGAAAAAAATTTTTCAAAGAGGATTTCTGTCCTTTTTCCGGCATACAGGATGCTGCAAAATACGCCGCCTCTCCTTTCTGTAAAAGGTCGTCAAGCCTTATAAGCAGCGCGTAATCGCATCTCATTTGCAAGACTTTTACTACCCATTCCAATGATGGTTTTTAACATTGCTTCAAATGAGAGTTTGCGTTTGCACGAAAAATCTCGCTGAGGATCGTAGCAGAATTCTTCGGATTTAGCAGCCACAGAACGAATTTCAGATAGCAAAAAACCTTTAATGTGTTTCGGTTTCATATATTACCTCCTTGCAATCAGTTTTTCTAATTACAAGGGCCGCTTTCGCTACCTCTCTATTCAATCAGTAGCGAAAGCGGCCGCACATTTTGTCTCGCATGTCAGGTGTTTTTTTATAAAAAAAGACCCCTATACCATTTCTGGTATAGAGATCTTTGGCTTGCCATCTTAACTTAATGACATTGGACGCAGCCGCTCCCTTCGGTCACATGGTCCCCCGAAGTATTTTCACCCGTCACGTCCTAATGGTGAAGGCCGCTAAGACAGTGGCGTCTCCCGTATCACCTCCATTCTCCCCTTATCCATCTCATGCACGGTGTCGCAGAGCATGTCGATGTCCTCGGTGGAGTGGCTGGCAATGATTATGGTCTTGCCGCGGGACTTAAGGTTTAACAGGTAGGTGCGCATCTCTGTGACGCCGTCCTTATCGAGACCGTTGAAGGGCTCGTCGAGTATTAGCAGGGACGGGTCCTCCATGATCGCCTGCGCAAGGCCGAGGCGCTGCCTCATGCCGAGGCTGTACTTGCCCACGTGGAGGCGGCTGTCGGGGTCGAGGCCTACATAGCTGATGGTCTCGCGGATCCGTTCGGTGTCGATGAGGCCATTGATGCTCGCGAGCATCTTCAGGTTCTTCATGGCGGAGTAATAGTTTATGAACTTCGGGGTCTCGATGATCACGCCCGTGTCCTTCGGAAAATCGCAGTCGCGGCCAATGACCTGCCCGTCCACGGTTATCTTACCTCCCGTGGGCTTCATGAAGCCGCAGATGCATTTCATAAGGACGGTCTTGCCCGAGCCGTTGCGACCTATGAGGCCGTGTATCCTTCCGTCGGCAAACTCCGCGTTTATATCGTCCAGAATGGTCTTCTTTTTTATTACAAGGCTTACATTCTCCACTTTTATCATGATGCTTCACCCACTTCCATTTTCTTAAGCTTCAGTGCACAAAATACCGTCAGCGCCGCGATCAGAGCTCCCAGATACGCGAAGGAACACCACACGGGCAGCTTCACCTTCGCGAAGAACAGGTTGAAAT
>CADAQV010000009.1:20704-21709 GCA_902790095.1 uncultured Lachnospiraceae bacterium
CAGCGCGGCTCCTCCCGCAAGTGTGAGCAGTATGTCCACCGCGAGCCCCGCGAGCCTTTTTCCGCAGGCCGCGCCCGCGATCATTATCAACCCCATGACGATCAGATACATCCACATGGCAAGCGCGCAGTATGCGAACACCTTTATCGGAGCGCCCTGCGTGAGAACCTCCGCCCCCAGTATAAGCGTCTGATTCTGCTCATAGAGCTCCCTGAACTCGTGCGGAAAATGCTCCATGAACGTCCCCCAGTGTGCACCTGCGTCCGGCAGCTTCATGAAGAAGATGCATGAGGCGATAAACAGTATGCACACCACTATAAATGAAACCACCGTCACGAACAGTATCTCGCCCGCAAGCCATCTGCGCTTATTGAGTCTTATCATGCCGAAGTAGTCCAGCCTGCAGTGCGGAAACGCGCTCACTATGCTCACGAATATCAGCGGGATGGCTATTATATTCAGCCTGTTGTGTATCATGAGTATGAACGGCTCGTAAAATCCCGCCTCCATCCCGGTCTGCGCCAGCAGCTGCGCCATCGGGGTATATGTCTCCTCGTACACCACCACGATGAAGAACAGTATGAGGAGATTTTTAGTCTGATGAAATGTGCCCGCGAGCTCATTTCGCAGTATATAAAACAGTTTTACCATATCAGCCCATCACCCTGTCATAAATCTTGCGGTAAATGATAAAGGCCAGCAGCAAAAGCCCCGCCATTCCCGCGAAATACCAGCCGTAGCTCACACCGCATTCCGTCTGAAGCATATAGTGCATATTTCCGATGTTGGAGGGAAACAGGAAGCATATCCTGTCCGGCTCCGGCCCCGTCATGAGATCGTAGTTCTCGAAGCGCTTTTTATCGTGCAGCACATAGAGCTTGTCGGAGATATACATGAGCATCATCGGCGTGGTTATCGTCAGGAAGCGGTCGTGCACCACGTGGTAGAGGATGAGCGTGAAGCACGCCATGAAGCCTCCCGCCACCGCCGTATCCGACACCTTCC
>CADAQV010000009.1:21724-44114 GCA_902790095.1 uncultured Lachnospiraceae bacterium
TCATCAACTGTTGTGCCACGCCTTTTCCGTAATACTCCGCCAGTCCTCCCGCCAGAGGGTTTTCACCAAAGCCGGGCAGCAGCGCGTAAGCCACCATAGCATACAACATAACACCGCACACCACCACTAAAAATCCGGTGACGAAGGCCGCCATAAACTGCAGCAGGCAGTATCTCGTCTTACTCATTCGTATCAGCAGAAAGTTGCGAGTATTGTCATCGATGCTCTCGTAGATATACAGCGCCGGAAGCGCGCAGACGACCGGCAGCAGTATTGCGAACCATTTCATGGCATCGAAGCCGTACACCGCCAGGTAGCTGTTGTTTATCATTTCCTGCCGGCACTTTATCATCACGCCGTTCTCCGTCAGCGCTCCCAGCAGCGAGTAGCGCTTCTCGCCGACCGATATCACAGGCGAATTCATGGCCATAAATGCAAACAGCACCACAGCCAGCGCGAACAGCCCGTGCACCATATATGCGTTTAAGAGGCGCCCCCCTATGGCCTTTCTTTTCATGGTAATCTTCCGTTTCTTCTGTTGCCTTTATTACAGCGCCTCAAGTATTATATCACCGTTTACGGCATCTACATACACAAACATCTGTCCCCAGCCGATATGGTCCGGGTTGGTTATCGTAAATCTCCACAGCGGCGCGATATAACCCACTCTGTCCCTTCCGTATCCGATGCGGCCGGCATTTTCCCTCTGAATAAGGCCGACCATTCCGTATTGCAGGACGACCTCTGAGACATCAAATACATGTCTGGGGGACAGGAAGCCTGACACTACGGCGCAAGCCTTTTCGTAATCCATGACCTCCTCGGGGCCTACCTCTCTGACAGTCGCGGATGGCGATGTGATATATCCCGTCCACACAAAGTCCAGTCCTCTGTCCGAGTATACCCCCGCTTTGATGCCGCTCACCCCGTGCAGTCTGTAATAATCTCTGCCAGTTTCCTCTTCCTGAAAATCCCTCTCGACATAGCCGGCATGCCCCAGAAGAGGTATCCCGTCATAGCTGTATTCGAAGTATATCAGATATCCTATATCACCCGAAGCAGCCCTTTTTATTTCTACACTGACAGGCCTTATCCCGAAATCACCTGTCCTCAGCTCCTCTATCTCGCTGTTAATGAGTTTGTCCGCTGCCGTTTCGACCGCCTCTTTGATGCTGACCTCCCGGCTTCCGATCTTATATACCTTATCTGCGGCGGAAGGATCCTTCTCCAGATCATATTCTTCGAAGGTATCTCCAAAATCAGCCATATCGTATATATAGAATTTCCTCTGCTCCCTTCCGGACATATTGCATATCTCATCCGGATAGCTTACGATGCACTCACCGCCCGAACAGTAACAGATACTGATGCTCCCGTCATCATATAAAGCCTCGCGCGCCGTACTATGCAGGTCCTCGGGCATCTGCGCCATTTCCGTATAAGGATAGTCTATCGATTCTGTATACACGATGGCATCATCCGGAATACCCGGCCCGGCAAGCTCCGGATGATCCTTCGCATACCAATAGCGCTGTGTTTTAATACAGGCATTCTCCGGATCAAATGCCAGACCGTACTCACCCGCCATCTTCGGGAGGTACTTCTGTGCAGCGCCGAGCATCTCTTCGGACTTATACTCTATCACCCTCCACACGCCGCTCTCGGGCTTATACTCCTCCACATCAGCCTCTGAAAGATTCAGATTGGATATACCGTTCCCCGTCTCCTTCGTCTCCTCCACATCAACCTCTGAAAGATTCAGATTGGATATACCGTTCCCCGTCTCCTTCGTCTCCTCCACCTGCGTATCTTCAATAAAACCGCAGCCCGCCATAAGGCATGCAGCCGAGAGCACCGCAAGCCGCTTTACCCGAACCATTATCTTCTCTTTTAATTCACCTGTGTACATGATGTATCACCTCACACCTTATCAAAATGACCCTTCGGGTCTATAAATATTATACTACTTCCTCTATCTATATAGTCACCAAAATGGCCCAAATATCACATCGGAATTGTATTTTTTTTAGTACAATCTTAAAAAAATCACCCGGCCGAAGCCGCAATATCATTGCTCCAAATGAGAGTTTACGTTTGCGCGAAAAATCTCGCTGAGAATCGTAGCTGAATTCTTCGGTTTTCTAATTACAAGGGCCGCTTCCGCTACCTCTTTATTCAATCAGTAGCGAAAGCGGCCGCACATTTTGTCTCGCATGTCAAGTGTTTTTTTGTTCCCTCATTCTATCATTCCTTCTTTTATCATCCACTGGTACAACTCGCGCATTCTTGTTTTCTGCATGTCATCAAGGAGCACTCTTTTTGAAAACTCTGCCTCGCCTTTCTGCAAAAGGTCGTCAAGCCTTATAAGCAGCGCATAATCGCGAAGCTGTCTTGCGGTTATCTTTCTTTCAAGACCGGCCTTTGTTCTGCAATGCTTTACAAGGGTGCTGATATTTTTCGTGTCCAGGGGATTTCCGAGTCTGCTCGTAAACAGAAGGCCCCCGGGTCTGTACTGCCTGTTTGTGATCTGTTCCTGCATGTAATCCTTCCACGCCATGGCCATAAAATCACTCATATAAAAGCCGTAAATGCCGTCATATGCTATCCACTTTCCGTTCATGGTGGTCTTCATGCATTCCCATGTAAGCTTTCCTATCTGCGCGGCGGTAAGCCCGCCTTCGGAAAGCATCAAAAGGATCATCATCTCGCGCATGTTTCGTACACATGAATAAAGAGATGTGATCTCATCCGGACTTATGAGCCACATGTCATCTCTTATGGCGCGGATGTCGCTTGCAATGCTGTCCTTAAAAACATTTATATAAAAGATCGTCAGGTCTTCTTTTTTTATGTATTCTTCCGTTTTGTATGCGACCGCGCGAAGTGTTTTCTGGTATGTGAGCATCGAACGCCTTGACATGGTGCCAAGCTCGCATTTCACATTCAAATATTTGTAATATACGGCAATATCATCCTGCCTGACCTCAAGAAAATCCTTTGCTATGTATTCGCAAAACGAGACGAGTATGTTCTTGTAATTTTTAAGTGTATGGGGTCTTGCGGCAAATTCCTTTTCAAAACAGGGCCAGATCTTGGCCTTAAAATCCGCCGATATATAATTGCTCTTAAGCTCCATATTACATACCCTTCAAAATTCCGGCCGTCTTTTTCATGCAGATCAAAGTGACTGCGGCGGACATAAGCTCCGCAAGGGGGAAGCTCCACCATATGGCATCCACTCCGCCGACAGTAGCAAGTATGAATGCTGCGGGAAGCAGCACCACGAGCTGTCTGCATATGGATACGTACATGCTGTATACGGCATTTCCCATAGCCTGAAACATTGATCCTGTGATGATGCAGAACCAGGCTATAAGGAAGTGAAGCCCGATTATTCTAAGCGCCCTGCATCCTATGGCGATCATAGCATCGGAAGCGTCAAAAAGCATCAAAAGTTTGTCGGGTATCAGTTCGAATGCGGCAAGTCCCGCCATCAAAAACGCAAATGCTATTATATAGCCGTACTTAAGGGTGTTTATGATCCTCTTTTTCTTACGCGCCCCGTAATTGTAGGATATTATGGGGATAAGCCCGTTGTTAAGGCCTATGACCGGCATAAAGAAAAAGCTCTGGAGCTTGAAATACACGCCGAATACAGCCGCAGCGGTGTCCGAAAGAGGCATTAAGATAAGGTTCATGCCTGTGGTCATGACAGAGCCTATGGACTGCATGATGATGGAGGGAACACCTATCTTATAGATACTTTTAATGATCTCGCCCTCGGGCTTAAAACCCTTTAAGCTTATATGAATATCCTTATTCAGGGCAATGTTTCCCCATAGCGCTATGCATCCGGCAATTATCTGTCCCATGACCGTTGCTATGGCTGCGCCCGATATTCCCATTTCGGGAAAAGGGCCTATGCCGAATATCAAAAGCGGGTCGAAAATAAGGTTTATTATCGCTCCTATGCCCTGCGAGAACATGGTAAAGAGCGTCCTGCCCGT
Organism: uncultured Lachnospiraceae bacterium; assembly: GCA_902790095.1. GTDB lineage: Bacteria > Bacillota > Clostridia > Lachnospirales > Lachnospiraceae > UBA4292. Next base: position 25,732 of record CADAQV010000009.1, read on the forward strand.
CGCCTGAAGCATCCTTTCAAAAAGGAACTGTGCGAATATGCCGAACGAAAAGATCATGACGATGCTTAAGTATTTGACACCGTATTCCATTATGGCGCGCTGTTCTTCGTTTGTCTGCATGGCATAAAAGGGCCTAACAAACAAAAGCGCGATAACGAGTATCGCAAGGTAACTTAAGATATATACAAATATTCCGTTTGCGGCAACCGCGTTTGCCCTGTCCTGCCTCTTTTCGCCAAGAGATCTTGAGATAAGGGCATTGACGCCCACGCCTGTTCCCGCGCCTATGGCCACCATCAAAAGTTGCATGGGGAATGCGAGGGAAACAGCCGTAAGCGCATCCTGATCTATCTTTGAAACGAAGATAGAATCCACAATGTTGTACAGAGCCTGCACAAGCATTGAGATCATCATCGGGAGTGACATGCCAAAGAGCAGTCTGCCCTCCGGCTTCACTCCCATTTTATTTTCCGCTGTCTGTTCACTCATTGATGAATGTTTCCTATTTTACATATACTGCTTTTTTGAAGGACTTTTTGCCCTTCTTTACAAGTACGCCTCCTGCAAGGTCTTCCTTAGTAAAGGTCTTGGTAATGTCATACTTAACTCCGTCTACGGAAACGCCGCCCTGATCGATGGCTCTTCTGCCCTCCGACCTTGTGGGAACCATGCCGGCTGCGACCAGAAGACCGATAAGATCTATCTTTTCATCCTTAAAAGCATCATCTCCTATTTCGGCAACAGGCGCTTCTGCCTCTCCGCCGGCACCGAAAAGAGCTCTTGCCTGCTCCTGTGCCTTTGCGGCTTCATCCTCGCCGTGAACAAGCTTTGTAAGCTCGTATGCGAGTATCTCCTTGGCAGTGTTGAGCTGTGCTCCCTCCCAGCTTTCCATCTTCTTGATCTCATCAAGAGGCAGGAATGTGAGGAGCTTGATGCACTTTATAACATCGGCGTCATCCACATTTCTCCAGTACTGGTAGAAATCGTAGGGAGATGTCTTTGCGGGGTCGAGCCATACTGCGCCCGACTGTGTTTTGCCCATCTTTTTGCCTTCAGAGTTAAGAAGAAGAGTGATGGTCATGGCATATGCATCCTTGCCGAGCTTCTTTCTTATAAGCTCGGTGCCGCCGAGCATGTTGCTCCACTGATCGTCGCCGCCAAACTGCATGTTGCAGCCGTATCTCTTGTAAAGCTCCAAAAAGTCGTAGCTCTGCATGATCATGTAGTTGAACTCAAGAAACGAAAGACCGCGTTCCATTCTCTGCTTGTAGCATTCTGCGGCAAGCATCTTGTTTACCGAAAAGCATGCGCCCACATCACGCAAAAGCTCGATATAATTGAGATCAAGGAGCCATTCGGCATTGTTTACGATAATGGCTTTTCCGTCCGAAAAATCTATGAAACGACCGATCTGCTTTTTAAAGCATTCTACATTGTGCTGTATGGTCTCCATGGTCATCATTTTTCTCATGTCGGTACGGCCCGAAGGGTCTCCGATGGTGGCTGTACCGCCGCCGATAAGTACCACGGGCTTGTTTCCGGCCATCTGAAGCCTTTTCATAAGGCAAAGCGCCATGAAATGGCCTACATGCAGACTATCTGCCGTGGGGTCAAATCCAATGTAGAACACAGCCTTTCCTTCGTTAACAAGTTCTCTTATCTCTTTTTCGTCCGTCACCTGGGCGATAAGGCCTCTTTCGACAAGTTCTTCGTATATCTTCATAATTCCTCCTTACAGGTTGCATTTAAAATAACCCTCACAGCCTAAGCTGTAAGGGTATTTTATGTTTTGCTCATTATATGTGATTATGAAAAATATGTCAATGCCTTAAAATCAAACCGCCGGTATATGTGGACTCTTTTTGTGTGAATTTTAGCCAAACAGATCTTCCAAAGTTATAACCGATTGTATATTCGTAGAGTATGTATTATCTACCAGACCGACAGTTGTTATCAGCGTAGGGAATATCGCGTGCCTAGTTTTTGTCGTTCTCATGAAAACATCTACTTTTGTCTTGATATCCGCATCGTCTTTTTTTGTTATTGTAAATTCCGAAAGCGAATACTTAATCTCACATAGATTGATCACCCTGTCATTCCTGACGATCAATAGGTCTATCTGCACGCCCGGAAGATTTAGATCTTTATCCGGAATGGCATACCAAGACTGGATTTCGGTATGTATTCCGGATATTCCGAGTTTTCGTTTTATTTCATTTGTGTGTTGCAAAACTACTCTTTCATATGCCAGTCCGGCCCATGTGTTGACCCTTGGCGTATTTATTATGTTCGTCCACAAGTGTTCATCTGTTGTTTTTGTTTCCAAAAAACGGTAATAGAACAGCGTAAAGTTGTCGATCAGTTGGAACAATGAGTTTTTTGCCTTTTTACCAAAGGACGAATATTTCCTGATAAATCCGCAGCTTTCCAGTTCATTCAGTTTTTTGGTCAGATTCCCCGAGTTGGGTATACCCGAGTTTTTGATAAGTTCTTCCCTTGTCATTCCTGCTTTTCTGGTACTCAGAGTTTTTATTATTGTCAGGTACTCTTCCGGTTTGGCAAATATGGAACTATAAAGATAGTCAAACTCATCCTTCAGAGCCGCATCCTTTGCAAACAATATACTATCAATGTTCTGCGCAATGCTCATTCCTTTTTTTAGAAATGTCCAATAATATGGAACCCCACCGAATACCATATAGTATTGTAAAATCTGCTCTCTGCTGAAGCTTAGTCCGTTGTTTCTCGTAAACATTTCACATTCCGAGAGCGTGAAGTTTTCCAACAGAATTCTGTCTGTTATCCTATTGTGCAATCCACCCCTGTTATGAATTATTTTATTCATTATCCATGATGTAGCCGATGCACATACAATAAGAACTATGTCTTTTCTTGCGGAAGCCCACCCGTTCCAGAAATTTTCAAGAGCCGGTATCAGGTCGCTGTTCTGAGTATCCATCCATGAAAGCTCATCCAAAAAGATGATTTTCCTTTTCTCGCTGGATGCACGTATAAGATCCTTAAGCAGCTCAAACGCTTCCATCCAGTTTTTACATTTCGGAATAGATGTCATTCCCGCATCTTTCAAAGATGCCTCAAAAGACGATAATTGTTTTTTTAACCCACCTTTTGAAAGCCCTGCGTGTTGAAATGTGAATCTGTAACCAAATCCTTCGCGAATCAGAAATGTTTTTCCTACTCTTCTTCTTCCGTAAACCGCTATAAAATGTGAAACGGAGTCTGATTCCGCGTTTTTCAGTATTGTAAGCTCCTTTATTCTACCAAAAACCATATCTTCAACCCTTCTTAATCTCTGTTATTTTTGTCGATTAAGACAAGTTTAGCACGCGACATCGTCAAAATCAAGTGTTTTTTATTTTCAACTTGTCTTAATCGTCTAATATTTTGTCGATTAAGACAAGTTCATTTAAAATCAGTTCAGTTTATTATATTATTAAACCTGTACTTTCTATCTTACGAAAACACTTCCGCGAGCTCGTCGTATGTGAGCACCGCGCGGGGGCGGAAGGCATCCGATGCGGCGTATGAGAGAATGTCCGCATAAAGCTGGCGCGCCTCGGGGCGGTCAAGCTGGATAAGAAGGTCGATGGCCGAGAAGATCAACCTGCCTTCTCCTACGGCGCATTCGCCAAGATAGGCTTTAAAGATTCCGTTGTCCACGGCGTGAGCCATGCAGCCGCTTTTTAATAACTCGGGGACAGGGATGGGAGTCGAATTGTGGACAAGGTTCCACCACTGGAAATCTCCTGTATCCTCTGTGGGAAAATGCGCAAATACCGGGTGATGGCTGTCGCAGACAACGCCTGCGGAAGCAACCTCTTCTCTGTGGGCCGCGGCCTGGGATGCAAGGGGCGAGAACCAGCCGGGGGGGAATGGAAGGCGGTTCAGTTTGGGTATGTAAATGACCTTCTTGCCGTTTGCGAGAAGATTTTTTGTTCTCTCATCGAGCCTTCTTGACACGTGAACATGGGGCGGCACCTTTACGGTGATACTGTCCGAAAACAGCCAGATCGTATAATGGTTCCTGTATTCGGTATCGTCTATTGAGACCTGAAGCTCTATGGACTGTCCCGGGGTGAACTGGTCAAGGGGGATGGTTATCTCTCCGGTGCTGACAAGGCTTCCGCGGTTAATACGGATGCGGTTTGACATCTTGGTGTAGCGCATGCCTGTCTCGTCCGTTGCGGTAACACTTATTCTCTCGAAATACTTTTCGTCGCTGTAATTGGCAATAAGCACCGTGGCAGTAAGCAGTTCATCCGCGGACCATACGTATTTTTTCATCATGAGAAGCGGAACGACGGCTCCTGCAAATTCACGCATGACCTTTGCGGCCCGGCCAAGCACAGCGGCATCATTTTGAAGGATGTATCCGCCGAACTGGGGCGTTCTTAAGGCTGCTTCCATCTCTTCCCTGCAGCACACAAGCCCTAAGTATTCGGCTGCCGGGGTGTTTCTTTCGGCGCCCGTTCTCCATTCGCCCACATGGGTAAGAAGTGTCGGGTAATCGCAGCCGTATACATCCTCTCTGTGGTCCGATTTGGTATCCGGCGCGTCCGAATAATCCTGCCTGTCGCGCACTGCAAATTCCATCCATGTGGTGTTTCCCGCGGTGTATCCGCTCATGGGGTACCCTGTCATGACAAGCGACGGGTGCTTTGGCGCTGTCCATTCTTCGGGGTCTATGTTTCCTTCGACCTTTATGTATATGCCTTCACGGTCTGCCGCGTCAAGAAGCCCTGCAGAAAGGCGGCCCGGCGTTACGCTTATGCAGTTTAAGCCTCTTCTTTTTATGTTCTTTACATAACGCCGCTCGTCTGCTTCAAGCTCGTCTCCCGCCATAACGCCGCGTATGAAAACGGGCCTGCCGGCAACGGCAAACTGCGTTCCAAGCGGTCTGAACGCAGAAAACGCCACCCCCTCTTCGCCTAAAATGTCCTCACACTCGTTAACGGCCCTTACAACATCGCCGTGATATGTAAGTGTGTATATTTTGGGCGTGAACTCGCTCCAAATGACGGGCATCTCATCGCAGGGACAAAGGATGCTTATCTCTGCTTTTCCCGCCGTGTATATTTCCGCTTCGCCGTAGTATTCCTGCGCCGACAGCTCGGGCAGGCGCACATAGAGCCTGCACATCGCGGCATCTTCCGGCAGTTCCGAAAAGGATGCGATTATTCGCACGGTCTGATTTCCTTCTGTAAGTTTTCCCCATATCTGAAGCTTCAAATCTTATTCCTCCCAAAGCAAAGGGCCGCCGTCATATGGCGGCAGCCCTGAATGATCTTACCTTACAAGCCATTTTGCCAGATCGACTTCGTACTGATCTATGGTCTTTGTCATGGCCAAAGCTTCGTTGATATCATAATCAACAAACTCGCCGTTCTTGTAGCCCACTACGCGCTTTGATTTGCCTTCAAGCAAAAGGTCGACAGCTTTTGCACCGAAAATGGATGCATAATAGCGGTCTATTGCCGTAGGGCAGCCGCCTCTTTGGATATGACCCAAAATAGTGGACCTTGTCTCTATGCCTGTTGCGGCCTCTATGCGCTTTGCCATGTTAGCGGAGTCACCTATGCCTTCTGCATTGATGACGATATGGTGTTTCTTTCCCTGCGCCCTTAATACATTTATGTGATCTATGAGCTTCTGCTCGTTATGATCGTAGGTTTCCGGAAGAAGAACATCCTCCGCGCCGTTTGCGATACCGCACCAAAGGGCGATATATCCGGCAGAACGACCCATAACTTCGATTATGGATACTCTCTCGTGAGATGTTGATGTATCCCTTATCTTATCCACGCACTGCATAGCTGTATTAACGGCAGTGTCAAAACCTATTGTGTAATCGGTGCATGCTATGTCAAGGTCGATGGTTCCCGGAAGACCGATGGTGTTGATGCCAAGGTTTGCGAGCTGTCTTGCGCCTGCAAAGGATCCGTCTCCGCCGATGACAACAAGGCCGTCTATGCCATGCTTTTTAAGAATGTCGGCTGCCTTCTGCTGAATCTCGGGCTGTTTGAACTCAAGGCATCTTGCCGTATAAAGTATAGTGCCGCCGCGGTCGATAATGTCTGATACGGAATGTCCGTCCATATCGATGATCTCTTCCTTTAAGAGACCTGCGTAACCTCTGCGGATGCCTTTTACCTTAAGTCCCTTTGTAAGTGCCGTTCTTACTACCGAACGGATACAAGCGTTCATGCCGGGTGCATCCCCGCCGCTCGTAAGTACTGCTATTGTTTCCATCTTTCCCATCTAAAGCCTCCAAATGTGATCGTGTGTTAATTTTTTATCATTCTATCTCAATTTCTTCGTAATTTCAATCCTTTTAGGCAAACAATTGATATTTTCTTTTCCCATTTTTTCGTAAAGGTAGGAAAGAACCTCTTCATTTGCCTTTGTATTGTATTTTAGCGGCTGTACCTTCATGGCTTTGGTGTCATCAAGGAACACCCCTATACTGTCCGCGCCGTCCGCATCGGGCATGCCCCTCATAAGCTCTTCAAAGCCCGCAAGGTAGCTTTCCATGTCTTTATACTTTATCCATATCGTTACAGGCACATCATCAAAAGTAACCACTCTCTGGGCTATAAGCTTTCCGCCCCTTTCCTCGTCAAGCTGGATGCGTCCGTATACCAAAAGCTTTGCGTCTGCCTTTACAAGCGGTCTGCATATAGAATAGACATTCGGGAACATGACGATCTCTATGCTGCCCGTCATATCCTCTAAAGTCACAAAGGCCATGAGTTCGTTTTTTCTTGTGGTCTTTTCGCTTATGTCCGTGACCATGCCGCCTACTGTGGCAAAGCTGCCGTCCCTTAGGGGGGTCGGTTCGTCATCTTCCTCCCTGGGTGCAAAATCTGCAGCCGATGCTGTCGTATTCTTGCTTAGCAAAAGCTCGTAGTCTTCAAGCGGATGCCCGCTTATATAAAATCCGAGCGCTTCCTTTTCAAATGCAAGAAGTTCCTGCCTTGAATATTCGGGGATGTCATGCACGGCAGGTATCAGCTTTGTCTTTTCGCCCGTATCACCCATTATATCAAACAGGCTCATCTGCCCCGGCGCGCGCTGCTTGTTATCCTTTTGTATGCGGTCTGTCATGTCGGAATATTCAAGGAGCTTGGCCTTTCTCGTACCGGGAAGCGAATCCAATGCCCCCGCCTTTATAAGGCATTCCACGGCCCTTTTGTTGATATCCTGCCCGCTCATTCTCGAAAGGAAATCGTACAGGTCCGTAAAGATACCGTTTTCGCTTCTTTCCTTTACTCCCATGCCGACGCTCTTTATCGAAGTGAGGCCGTAGACCACCGCGTCACCGCTCACGGAAAATTTCGAATCGCATATGTTCACATCCGGCGGAAGGACCTTTATGCCCATCTTGCGGCAGACCCTGATATAGTTTGTTACCTTTTCGGTGTTTGTTATGACGGATGTCATTAAAGCCGCCATAAATTCTTCCAGGTAATAGGTCTTAAGATATGCTGTCTGGTAGGCCACCACCGCATAGGCCGCCGCGTGTGATTTGTTGAAGGCATACTTTGCAAACTCGATCATCTCGTCATATATCTTATTTGCCGTTGCCGCATCTATGCCGTTGTTTATGCAGCCCTTTATCCCCGCCGAAGCATTTCCGTTTATAAAGTCCTCCCGGCCCTTTTGCATGACGGACATTTTCTTTTTGGACATAGCGCGGCGAAGCAGGTCGCTCTGACCCATGCTGTAGCCCGCAAGGTCGCGCACTATCTGCATGACCTGTTCCTGATAGACTATGCAGCCGTATGTGGGTTCAAGGATGGGCTTTAACTGCGGGCAGTCATAGGTGATGGACGATCTGTCGTTTTTACCCGCCAGATATTTGGGAATGAAATCCATGGGGCCCGGACGGTAGAGGGCAATGCCCGCTATGACATCCTCTAAGGATTCGGGCTTAAGTTCCTTCATGAAGCTTTGCATTCCGGCGCTTTCAAGCTGGAAGATGCCTTCGGTATGTCCGGAACCTATCGATGCATAGACTTTTTTGTCCGTAAAATCAAGGGATGCCATATCAAGCTTTATGCCCCTGTTCTTTTCGACCAGCTTTACCGCATCGTTTATTACGGTAAGGGTCCTAAGGCCAAGAAAGTCCATCTTTAAAAGGCCCAGCTCTTCTATGGTCGTCATATTGTATTCGGTAACGACCGCGCCGTCCGAGGCGACCGCAAGGGGAACAAACTCATCCACGGGTTCGGGGCTTATGACGACTCCCGCAGCGTGCATGGATGTGTGCCTCGGAAGCCCTTCAAGCTTCATGGACATATCTATGAGATATTTTATCTCCTGCTGCTCTTCATATGCTTTTTTAAGGTCGGGATTCATCCCAAGAGCTTTGCTTATGGTGATATTCAGTTCCTGAGGTATCATCTTTGCAGTCGCATCGCATACCGCATATGGCAGGTCGAGTGCACGGCCTACATCGCGGATGACATTTCTTGCGGCAAGAGTACCGAATGTAACTATCTGTGAAACGTGGTCACGCCCGTATTTTCTGTTTACATACTCGATGACCTCCTGCCTTCTCTCGTAGCAGAAATCGACGTCTATATCGGGCATGGTGACTCTTTCGGGGTTTAAGAATCGCTCGAAAAGGAGCGAGAACCTGATTGGTTCTATATCCGTTATGCGAAGCGCATATGCAACTATAGAGCCGGCGGCGCTTCCTCTTCCCGGCCCTACGGGTATACCGTTTTGTTTTGCGTAATTTATGAAATCCCAGACTATGAGGAAGTAATCCACAAAGCCCATGTTCTTTATTACGGAAAGCTCATATTCCATGCGCGACTTTAGGTCTTCGGTCACATCTTTGTATCTATCCTTTAGGCCGTCCTCGCAAAGCTTTGTCAGATAGCTTTCGGATGTATAGCCTTCGGGCACGGTAAAATGCGGCAATTTATATTTTCCGAATTCAAAATCCACCTTACACCTTTCGGCTATCTTCTGCGTATTGTCCACCGCGTTTAAGGCATAGGGAAAAAGCTCCCTCATCTCTTTTTCGGATTTGAGGAAGAACTGACCTCCGTCATAGCGCATCCTGTTTTCATCGGTCACCTTCTTTGCAGTCTGAATGCAAAGAAGAATATCATGTGCTTCGGCGTCTTCTGCGTTTATGTAATGCACATCATTTGTGCAGACAAGCTCTATGCCCGTCTCTTCGCTCATACGCAAAAGAGAGGCATTGACGCCTTTCTGTGCGGGAATGCCGTGGTCCTGAAGCTCAAAAAAATAGTTGCCTTCTCCGAATATTTCCCTGTGGTCAAGAGCGGCCTGCTTTGCCGCCTCGTAATCCCCCTTGTCAAGGTTTCTTGCCACCTCGCCCGCAAGACAGGCGCTTAAGGCGATTATGCCTTCATGGTATTTTTTCAAAAGTTCGCGGTCCACCCTGGGTTTGTAATAAAAGCCTTCCGTGAAGCCTTTTGAGACTATTTTTACAAGATTTTTGTATCCCGTCTCGTTTTCCGAAAGAAGTATCAAATGATAATACCTTTCATCCCCGGCCCCCGGTTCGCGGTCAAAGCGGCTTCCCGGCGCTACATATACCTCGCAGCCTATTATCGGGACGATATCCGCTTCCTTGCACGCCTTGTAAAAATCTATGGCGCCGTACATGTTTCCGTGGTCCGTGATGGCAAGGTGCGTAAACCCAAGTTCCTTTGCGCGCCCCACCAGTTCTTTTATTTTGCATGAACCGTCAAGCAGACTGTATTCCGTATGCAGATGCAAATGTGTAAATGCCATATTTCCCCCAAATGAAAATTTGCGGCAGGATCAAAGGATCCTGCCCAAATAAAATGCTCTCTTACTCTTTTCCTTCCAGAAAGTCCTTTACCGCCTCAAATGCCTCGCCTTCATCGGCCCCGGCAGCGCTTAAAAGAACTGTGTCACCATTGTTCAGGCCTATCGTCATCATTCCCATGATGCTCTTTGCGTTTACGCTTCTATTACCCTTTTCCACAAAAATGTTTGATGAATACTTTCCCGCAAGCTGCACGAGCATTGCGGCAGGCATGACATCCTGAACCTCTTTTATAGAAATGATAACCGATCCTGTCAGCATTATGTATTTTCTCCTTTTGATTTTTTATGGCTGAGCCCGAAGCTCATCCGCAATTTTTTTAAGTTTTCTGAGCCTGTGATTCACACAGCTTTTTGAAACAGGCGGATCGAGCGCCTCCCCCAACTGTTTTATGGTCATCTCGGTATCTTCTTTTCTAAGCTTTGCAAGCTGCCTAAGCGGAATCGGAAGATTATCGATGCCCAAATACTCTTCTATTATCTCTATATCGTTTTTCTGTTCCTGCGCGGCAGAGATGGTCTTTACAAGATTTGCCATCTCGCAGTTTAAACGCCTGTTTACGGAATTGGCGATCTCTTTTTCAACCCTGATGTTTTCCATATCCATGAGGCTGCGGTAGCATTCTGTCATGTTAAGGAAATCCGATATGCGGTCGCTGTCCTTTATATAGACAACATATACATCGCTGCCGTCGTGACGTTTTCTTAAGGTAAATTTGACCTCACCCAGGTCATCATCAAAAAACGAGCCGACAAGATCGCATATTTTTTCCGCCAGCTTTTCACAAGGCACCACTATCTCAAGGTGATAGCCTTTTGAAGGGTCCGTGACAGAGCCTCCGGCAAGAAAACAGCCTCTTATAAATGCGCGTTTGCAGCAGTTCTTCTTTAATATGCCGCCTCCCGGCAGCTCATTATCCGGGGCAAGGTCTTTAAGCACCGCCTGCAGTGCTTTTTCAGCCCCAAGCGATATTTTTATATGCCTTGACCTGCCATGGCCGGAAACAGTTACATCAGGAATTATTTTATAGTTTTTCCTGAATAATGTAAAGACCTTTTTTGCAACGTCCTTATTATCCGATACAAAGGATATCTCCTTGAATGACACTTCCCCGCCGGTATAAATAAGCCCCGCAAGCTCTGCCAGGCGGCAATGCGTTTTCTGACTTATAAGCATTGCGGCTTCTTTCCGAACGCGCATGGAAAATGTTGTTGTTGCCATTGTCAAATCTCCCTGTGCTCTAATTTGAGGCCGTAACCAAGCCCGCTGAGGGCGGCATAAAGTTCGTTTGCTATGGTGACGGACCTGTGGCGCCCGCCCGTGCAGCCTACCGCTATAACAAGCTGGTTCTTTCCTTCATCCACATAGTGAGGCAAAAGAAAACGTATCATATCCGTGAGCTTGAAAAGGAAATCCGCAGTTACCTGGGATGCCATTACAAATTCGGCAACGGGCCTGTCATTGCCCGTAAGGTCGCGAAGTTCCGGTACATAAAATGGATTGGGAAGAAACCTTACATCAAACATAAGATCCGCATCCGCCGGCGTACCGTATTTAAAGCCGAAGGATACGATCTTGATGTTCAGGTTTTTGTATCCCTTGCCCTGAAGGATTATCTCGTCAAGCTGATGGCGAAGATCTCGCGTTAACAGGTGGGAGGTGTCCACAACGAATTTTGCTTCGCTCCTGATGCTTTGAAGGCGCTTTCTTTCAAGATTGATGGCCTCCTCTATGCCGTCGCTCTCTTTTTCGAAGGGATGATTTCTTCTTGTCTCTTTAAATCTTTTCATGAGGCTTTCATCCGAAGCGTCAAGGAAAAGCACCTCCGGATTAAGATTGCTGACCTCTTTGCTTCTGAGCCTGCGCGAAAGATCATTCATCTCTTCGCCGCCTCTTACATCTACCCCCAGGGCTATTCCCTTGTCTTCTTCTTTTTCGGATGCCCAGAGAGCAAACTGCTCCAAAAGCTTTATGGGAAGATTGTCAACGCAAAAGAAACCATAATCTTCAAGAATTTTTAAAGCGGTCGATTTTCCGGCACCGCTCATTCCGGTCACTACTATAAATCTCATTTATTCTCCGCACTGCCAAGCCGCTTGACTTCGCATTCAAGCTCAACGCGGCTGTTTGCATATACCTTTTCTTTTATTATCCCGATCAGTTTTTCTATGTCGGATGTGGTGGCCGAGCCTTTGTTTATAACAAAGCCCGCATGTTTTTCCGACACCTGGGCGCCGCCTACGCCAAAGCCCTTAAGCCCGGCATCTTCTATCAGACGGCCGGCAAAATGCCCTTCGGGCCTTTTAAATGTGCTCCCGGCGCTCGGGTATTCAAGGGGCTGCTTGGCCTTTCTTGCGGCCATGTTTTCATCCATCTTCTGTTTGACGGCGGCGGGATATGCCTTTTCGCCGACAAACAGGGCCGAAAGCACGATATAGCCCTTTTCTTCTATATTGCTGTGCCTGTAGGAAAGATCAAGCTCTGATGGATCAAGGGTGAGAATATTCCCTCCCGGGTCAAGAACCGTGACAGACTTCAATATGTCCTTTATCTCGCCTCCGTATGCGCCCGCATTCATCGCTACTGCGCCGCCGACGCTTCCGGGTATTCCGTAAGCAAATTCAAAGCCGCCCATTCCGGCCTCAAGCGCCTTTATCGCAAGCAATGTAAGCCCTGCTCCGGCATCTGCGCTTAAGCATCCGTTATCTTCCGTTACCTTGTTCATGGCTTCCGTAGATATAACTATGCCTCTTACGCCTTCATCGCTTACCAGAAGGTTGCTGCCTTTTCCTATGACATAGTATTTTTTGTTTTCTACCCTGCATATTTCCACGGCCTTTGCAAGCTTTGCGGCAGAATCCGGAAGAAGAAATATCTCCGCCGGCCCGCCTGTTTTAAAGCTTGTGTGAAGTCTCATGGGTTCATGTACGTGGCAGGCAATGCCTTCTTTTTCAAAGGTCTTAACAATATCCATATTACTTACCGCCGCCCAGATTTTTTGCCATATTTGCCTGAACCCTGTTATAGAGCTCACGCGCCGCATCATATCCCATCTTTTTCTGCCTGTAATTAACGGCAGCCGATTCTACTATGATGGCAAGGTTTCGGCCGGGTCTGATGGGAATGTTGTGACATACTATCTTGTTTCCCAAAAATTCCACGTAATGCTCTTCAAGCCCGAGTCTGTCATAATTCTTATCCTTGTCCCAGTCTTCAAGCTGTATCGCAAGGTCTATGGCCTGTGTATCCTTTACGCATTCAACACCGAAAAGTGTCTTTACATCCACTATGCCGATACCGCGAAGCTCTATAAAATGCCTTGTTATCTCGGGTGCGGAACCCACCAGAGTCTCATCGCTCACTTTTCTTATCTCGACAACATCATCGCTTACAAGGCGGTGTCCTCTTCTGATAAGCTCGAGGGCTGCTTCAGATTTACCTATACCGCTCTCACCCATGATCAAAACGCCCTGGCCGTAAACATCGACCAAAACGCCGTGGATGGAGATCATAGGAGCCATCTGTACCTTGAGCCATCTAACGCTTTCGGCGATAAGATCGCTGGTGAACATGCTGCTCAAAAATACCGGGCAGTTGTTCTGCGCAGCTCTTTGTATCATCTCTTCATCGGGCCTTAAATTTCTCGCAAAAACGATGCAGGGGATGCTGCTTGCGCAAAGCGTCTCGAAACAGTCCCATCGTTCTATGCTGGTGAGACTTTTCAGGTAGGCAAATTCTACGTTTCCTATCACCTGTACGCGTTCCGAATCGAAATGATCGTAAAAGCCTGTCAGCTGAAGGGCAGGGCGGTTTATGTCTGTATGCGTAAGCTTTATACCGCTTATGTCAAGCCCCGGAGTAAGGTTTTCAAACTCCATTTTTTCTACGTATTTATTTAATTCAACATATACAAATTCTCCCATTGCAACCTCCGATACATGTCAAGTTTTATTTCCGATATGGATCATTTTCATAAAGAAAGATCCTAAGTAACTATTCAGCACCCGCCCATCACATTCGCAAAACCTCTGCCAAAGGCATCGGTTTTTGCTCATGTGACGGACGTCTGCTATTAGAACCACGCAGAATCATGCGGGGCATGACTCGTCCGGTCATTCCTGCATGGTTCTGAATAGTTACGATCCTAAGAACATTCTACAATAATCTTCCTCTTCATACAAGGCTATTTATGCAGAAATTCATAAACGTTCTTTGCTGCAAGAGCATTCATACCGGGTACGGCGGCTATTTCTTCCTCCGTGGCCTTCATAAGCTCATCCACGCCGGCAAAATGCATCATTATCTGCCTTCTTCTTTTTTCGCCTATGCCCGGAATATCCTCCAGAACGGATCTTGTCTGGGCTTTGCTTCTGAGTGACCTGTGATATTCTATTGCAAAGCGGTGCACCTCGTCCTGTATTCTGGTTATAAGCTTGAAAGCTTCCGAATGTGTATCTATAGGAAGCTCCAAGTCTTTATAAATGATTCCCCTTGTTCTGTGTCTGTCATCCTTTACAAGGCCGGCAACGGGTATTTCAAGCCCCAGCCCGGCAAGCACCTGCTCACATATGCCGACCTGCCCTCTTCCGCCGTCCATTAAGATTATATCGGGCATTCTTTCAAACCCGGTGCTTTTATCTATCGCCCTCTTAAAGCGCCTTGTCAGCACCTCTTCCATGGAAGCATAATCATTTATGCCCTGTACCCACTTGATACGGAATTTACGGTAATCGGTTTTCTTTGGCCTTCCGTTTTCAAATACCACCATGGACCCGACGGAAGCAAAGCCGGAAATATTGGAGATATCGTATGACTCGCATCTTACAAGGTTATCAAGGCCAAGAAGCGCTTCAAGTTCTTTCATGGCGCCCTTTGTCATGGTCTCTTCTTTTTTCAGTTTTTCGCGGTCCCTTGCAAGAACCGTGCCGGCATTTTTTTCCGCCAGCTCCACCAGCTTTTCCTTATCACCTCTTTTTGGACATACCAGCTTTACCTTTTTCCCTTTTTTGCCGGAAAGCCATTCTTCTATCTCGCCCGCAGCCTCTATATCCGCCTGCAAAAAGACCTGTGCGGGTATATAGGGAGTTCCGGAATAAAACTGCCACAAAAAACCGGTCAGCACATCCTCATCCTCGTCAAATTCACCTGCGGCAAGAGGGATGTTTTCTCTTCCTATAACTCTTCCTTCTCTTACTATGAATACAGTGGCAACGGCATCCTTTCCGTCCCTTGCGATGGCCACTATATCCCTGTCATCATCACTTCCCGCTTTTAACATCTTCTGATGTTCTTCAACATGTTCTATGGCAATAAGAAGGTCGCGCAGGCGGGCAGCCTCCTCAAATTCAAGCGCCTCGCTTGCGGCAAGCATCTTTTCTTTTATATCTTTTTTTATACCGTCGTATCTTCCGTTTAGAAAGCTCTTTACGTCTTCTATCTTTTTGTTGTATTCCTCCTGCGATATAAGCCCGGCGCAGGGGGCGTCGCACTGCCCTATGTGATGCCTCAGGCACTGCCTTTCTTTTCCTATATTTTCCGGAAGTTTTCTCCTGCAGGTCCTCAGCTTAAACAGTCTTTGCAAAAGGAGCAGCGTCTCTTTTGCGGCAGTACCGGATGTATAGGGGCCGAAATATTCATTTTTGTCTCTCAGCTGCTGATGCGCATAGATGAGCCTCGGGAAGGGTTCGTTTGTGATGCAAAGATACGGATATCCCTTGTCATCCATCATCATTGTGTTGTATTTGGGCCTGTGTTCCTTTATAAGGTTGCACTCAAGGACCAGGGCTTCGCTTTCCGAGTCTACGATTATGGTCTCAAACCACCTGATCTTTGAGACCATACGCTGAATCTTGGGGGATTTTCCGCGGCCGGACTGAAAATACTGCCTGACCCTGTTTTTCAGCACTACGGCCTTGCCGATGTATATTATCTCATCGCGGTCGCCGTGCATTATATACACCCCCGGCTTGTCCGGGAGTTCTTTTAATTCTTTTGCAAGGTCAAAACCTTCTTTCATGGCCGTTCCTTTCCTGACTCTTTTGCGTCCATTATAGCACAAAAAACGGAGCCGATAAAGGCTCCGTTTTTTTATTAATTGTTATCACTTTCAGCGGCAGGCTCTTCCTTCTTTTCTTCTTCGGTCTCAAGGCCGAGCTCTTTTCTTGTGGCGTGGAATATCTCCATGAATTCCTTGCCGGTGATGGTCTCTTTTTCGATGAGGAATGCGGCTATGCGGTCAAGAACCTCACGGTTTTCGGAAAGAAGCTTTTTGGCCTCTTCGTAGGAATCCGCAAGTATCTGCATGACTTCGGCATCGACCTCTGCCTCTGTCCTGTCAGAGCACTGAGCGACTCTGTTTCCGGAAAGGTACTGGCTTTCCACGGTCTCAAGGGCCATAAGGCCGAATTTCTTTGACATACCGTACATCGTGACCATGGACCTTGCAAGGCTTGTGGCTCTTTCGATATCGTTTGATGCGCCCGTCGTGACAGAATCGAACACGATCTCTTCCGCTGCGCGGCCGCCGAGCATACCGACAAGCATTGCGCGGAGCTCTTTTTCGGTATTAAGATACTTTTCTTCTTCGGGCGTCTGCATTACATAGCCAAGTGCACCCATTGTTCTGGGAACTATGGTGATCTTCTGCACAGGCTCGGAATCCTTCTGCAGAGCCGCAACGAGAGCATGGCCGACTTCGTGGTACGAAACGATCCTTCTCTCTTCCTGACTCATTATGCGGTCTTTCTTTTCCTTGCCCACAAGCACCTGCTCGACGGCTTCGAAAAGATCCTTCTGTGAAACTGCCTTGCGGCCCTTCTTTATGGCAATGATAGCCGCCTCGTTTACCATATTTGCAAGATCCGAACCAACCGCACCGCTCGTTGCAAGCGCGATCTCTTCGAAATTGACAGTGTCGTCAAGACGAACGTTCTTGCTGTGTACCTCGAGAGTTGCTATTCTTCCCTTAAGATCGGGCTTGTCTACGATGATACGTCTGTCGAAACGTCCCGGACGAAGAAGCGCCTTGTCGAGGATCTCCGGTCTGTTTGTTGCTGCCAAAAGGAATATACCCTTTGAACTGTCAAAGCCGTCCATTTCCGAAAGGATCTGATTTAAGGTCTGTTCTCTTTCATCGTTTCCGCCGCCGTATCTTGCATCCCTGCTCTTTCCGATGGCATCGATCTCATCTATGAAGATGATACAGGGGGCAGCTGCGGTTGCAGTCTTAAACAGGTCTCTTACTCTTGAAGCACCGACACCTACAAACATTTCAACAAAATCGGAGCCCGAGAGATAGAAGAAAGGAACCTTTGCCTCGCCGGCAACCGCCTTTGCAAGCAGTGTTTTTCCTGTTCCGGGAGGGCCTACGAGCAGAGCGCCCTTAGGCAGCTTTGCGCCGATATCCGTGTAATGCTTGGGGTTGTGCAAAAAGTCAACGATCTCGACAAGAGACTCCTTTGCCTCGTCCTGTCCCGCAACATCCTTAAATGTAACGCCCGTATCCTTCTGCACATCATATTTCTTTGCATGGCTTTTGGCGCCCATTATTCCGCCGCCGCTTCCCATCTTTCTCATCATGACAGAGAAGAATATCCATACGATGGCTATCGGCAGGATGTAATAAAGAAGGAATTCGAGGATGGTATTGTTTGAATTCGGGATATATCCCTGCACCTCAACCTTTGCGGACATTGCCTTTACGGCCATATCCTTATCGCCCACATATCCTGTATAGTAATTCTCTATATAGGATTCTGCCGTTCCTTCTTTGGGTTTTGCGATTATCCTGTCGGAGTCAAGATAGACTTTTTCTATCTTGCCCGCATCGATCTTTTCCCAAAGCTCGGTGTAGGATATCTCAATGTTGGTACGGTTTTTTACGTAATTTGACATCAGGCTGACAATGGTTATGACCATGATCGCAGAAATGATCAGCACAAGGACTGTCTGGAAATTTCTGGAGCCACGGTTATTGTTATTGTTGTTATTATTGTTGTTATTACCGTTGTTCCCCTGATTCGGATTCTGATTGTTATCCACTATATGTCTCCTTTACAAAAGCTGCATTAAAAAATAAGCACGATACATTATAATAAAAATCGATTCAAAATCAATTAATTTTTTCTTTCGATATCATAAACAATCTTCACAGCTTTCGCAGTTTTGAGGCGCAGGTGACGGCATATCTCCGTTTTCGAACCTTGCGACATTCATCATGACCGCGCACTCTATACGCTTTTTAAACAGCTCGCAGCCGGGCTCATATATTCCCTCTATGCTTCCCGAAGCATGGAAAGCATTTGCCGCGCACCCGCCCGAACAGTAAAGCTTTGCCCAGCAGTTTTCGCATTCCTTCCTTGAGTAGGCGTTACAGTTTCTGAAGCGCTCTCTCAGAGCTTCATTGGTCACGCCGTCCCATATATTGCCAAGTTTGTATTCTTCTTCGCCAACAAACTGATGGCAGGGGTAAAGATCGCCCCAGGGTGTCACGGCCATATATTCGGTGCCTGAGCCGCAGCCGGAGATCCTT
>CADAQV010000010.1 GCA_902790095.1 uncultured Lachnospiraceae bacterium
TGTGTTTGATTATATTACAAATATGAAGTTAAATCAATCAAAGTTTTGGGGATGAAAATATTACATAAGTTTTAAACTTTGCAAAAAATCGATAAAAGCACTTGCAAAATCGCACCTTTGTGACTAAAATATGCGTAGCTTTTTGGAAAATCCATGATCGAAGGGTCGGTCATGGACATTATGCGTCACAAAATGCTTACCGGAAAACATGCATATACTGCATGGGAAGGGACAGTAGATATGAAGAAAAAGATCAAGATGATGTTTGCGGCGGCGGCAATAAGTATGTTGTCTGTTTTGCCGGTATCGGGAGAAGGAGAAGGTGTCATCGTAATAAGTGACATAACTCCGCAGACGACCGCATCCGATCAGGCGGTCGCACCCGCAACCTCAAACATCAGGACACCTGCGGGAATGTATATCGGCCCTAAAAATGTGGGCAACATGACCAAAGAGGAAGTGGGAGCCGCTATAGACGATCTTGTTGCAGAACTCAGCCAGAAGAGCATCAGGATAAAATCCTCAAAAGGGACCACCGAGATCCCGCTTTCGGGCATGAACATCACCTGTACCAACAAAGAGATGCTCATGGTCACCGCTCTGGGCGAACATGGTTACGGCAATCTCATTCAGCAGTACAAGCAGGATAAGGACACGGAACACAACGGTCTTTATTTCGAGCCTGAATATTCCGCAAATGCATCAACTATAGTTGAGTATCTCCTTACACAGATGCCCGAGCTTGAATCCAAGCCCCAGAATGCATCGGTAACAAAGGGAGAGGACGGGAAATTCAAGGTCATAGCTTCAGTGCCCGGCTTCACGATAGATTATGACGCCACATACGAGGCAGTATTAAAATCCATCCGTGAATATGACGGAAAGACACTCAAGTCTGTAGAAGTGGCCGGTACCGAAAGCAAGGCTGTTTACGACGACAGCATTTTCGAAGGCTTCGGCGCAGAGCTTGGTTCATGGACCACCAGCTACGACAGGACCGGCGCCCAGACAATACAGAACCGTGCTTCAAATATAGAGGTTGCGGCCGAAAAGGTAAACGGAACAGTCCTTATGCCGGGCGATGAATTCTCGTTCTGCGCAGCGCTTACACCCATGACAGAGGAAAACGGTTTTAAAGAGGCCGGAACCATCATGGACGGAAATACCGTCGATGCACTCGGCGGCGGTGTGTGCCAGGTATCAAGTACGCTCTTTAACGCAGTTTTGTATTCGGAGCTTGAAGTTACCTTCAGAAGACCTCACTCAAGGAGAGTCACATATGTAGACCCCGGCCTTGATGCCATGGTCTATGTCCTCCGCGGTCAGGATTTCAGATTCATGAACAGCACCGACCACGCGATCTATATCGAGGCAGTTACAGAGCGCAGCTACCAGGGAGATGCAAAAAAGGGCTGCATCACATTTACCATTTACGGAACAGAATACCGCGAACCGGGCAGAACTATCTGGTATGAAGGTATAGCAGATTCCGTTCAGTGGATCGAAGCAGAGGAAGGAAAGGGCATAGGACCTTACGAACTCAATTTTGACGATGAAAAATATGCCGCTGCAGGAGAGGTAGATACCGACAAGCCTTATATGGGCGTTACATCATATCCTTCACCCAGAGTCACCGCAAAGGTAATAAAGCATGTTTATATGAACGGCGAGGAGGTATCGGCAGCCGTTGAAAGCTGGTCGAGAGCTTACTACAACGGCTCTATCGGAAAGCTCTGGTTCAATTCGAATACGGTCGTTAAGGCCATCGAATTCGATCCCGACACCATGGTCATCACAGACATTACGATAGTTCCCAAGAAAGAAGCTAAGGATCCTACAAAGAAGACCACGAAGGACGATACGGATCAGACCACAAAGAGTTCCGAAAAGGAAACGACCGAAACGGAGACTGAAAAAGAGACAAAGCCTGAGGAGACTCCCGAGCCTCCTACAGAGCCCCCTACAGAACCTCCGACAGATCCGCACACGGAGCCGCCTACAGAGCCGCTCGCAGAGCCCACTGTAGAGCAGACGGAACCTTCACCCGAGGCTCCGCCCGAAACTCCCGGAGAGGAACAGCAGTAAGATCAGACTGAAATGAAATCAAAGGCGGAGCCGACGGCAGTCGGAACCGCCTTTAAATTTCGGCTAAAAAAGCGCTTGCATTTTAGAAAAGAATGTGCTAGAATGCCACTTGTTACAAATTTGTATGGTGAGTTAGCCAAGTGGTAAGGCGTAGGTCTGCAACACCTTGATCGCCGGTTCAAATCCGGCACTCACCTCTTTTGTTTTATGGGGCCCGGTTCAAACCGGGCCCTTAAGTTTTACCAAAACAGGAGGCGAATATGTCTTTTGAAGAATACAAAAAAGCGCTCAAAGCGGGACAAAAGTCTTATCATGAATACCTCAGTGAAGGAAAGTACCCATATCTTCCTTCACTTCTTGAAATGCTTCCGAAGGGAGTGGTCTTACAGGAGGTAAAGCTCGGACTTTGCGACATACCGATCGAGCTTATATCCGGCACTTATACCGAAGGTCGTCAGAACGCATTTGCCCCCAATTTTATGCCGCTTCTTGACATTGACACAGAATTTGCGGCCAAATGGGCAGCCCTTAACGATGCGCATATAAAGGAAGGCATACATGATCCTGTTACATGCTACGAATACAGAAATCACTTTTATATATGCGAAGGGAACAAAAGAGTCAGCGTACTAAAGTATAACGGTGCGGTGAGCGTTCCCGGAGAAGTCATAAGGATAATGCCCGAAAAAAATCAGGCAGTGGATAATATCATTTATTATGAGTTTGTGGATTTTTATAAGGACTCTCAGATAAATTATCTTCTTTTTTCAAAACCCGGAAGCTATGCTAAGCTGACGGAACTTGTCGGAAAGAAACCCGGTCAGCAGTGGGATGATGAGGATAAGGAATACTTTTATTCATTCTTTTACCGCTTCAGAAACATTTATGTAGAAAAGGGCGGGGACAAACTTCCCGGAACGGTCGGAGCTGCCCTTCTTGTATACATCGACCTCATGGGATATGAAAACACGAAAAAGAAGATACCTTCGGAAATAAGGGAGGATCTTAAAAAGATATGGTCGGAATTCGGCGTTATGACACAGGATAAGGTCGAGCTTGTCATGGATCCGGAGGACCAGTCGAATCTTCTAGTAAACATAAACAGGATGTTGCCCCTCCCCATCTCGAGAAAGATAAAAGTGGCGTTTGTGCACGACAAGACAGGGGAGACAAGTGCATGGACATATGCGCATGAGCTCGGAAGAATGTATGTCGACGAGGTCTTGTCGGGTGATATAGAGACCAAGGCATATATGAACGCGCTTGACGGCGAAGGCCCGGAAAAGATATTGGAAGAGGCTATAAGCGAAGGCTACAAGATCATTTTTACAACAACGCCGCAGCTGAATGCCGCAAGCCTGAGGGTGGCCATAGAGCATCCGGATGTAAAGATACTTAACTGTTCCCTCAATATCTCGCATAGTTATATAAGAACATATTATGCAAGGCTTCATGAGGCAAAGCTCCTTACGGGTATGATAGCGGGGGCCATGGCGGATCATAATCTGATTGGTTATGTTGCGGACTATCCCATCGCCGGTACGGTCGCTAACATCAACGCATTTGCCCTGGGGGCACAGATGGCAAACCCGAGAGCAAAGATCGTCCTTAAATGGTCATCCGTTGAAAAAGGTGACCTTGTACGGATGTTCAATGAACACGGGATCACCGTATGCTCCGGGCAGGACATGATAAATCCCGGAAGTGACAGAAGGGTATTCGGAGTCAATATCTTAAAAGAAGGAAAGCTTGAAAACGTGGCTACCGCCGTTACGGACTGGGGAAAACTGTACGAAAAGATCATCCGTGCCGCGATAAACGGAAATGCCATAAAGACCGGAAAGGCTCCAAAGTCATTTAATTACTGGTTCGGACTCGATGCGGGAGTGGTGGATGTTATCTGTTCCACAAGGCTCGAGAACGGCACGAAACGACTTATAGACCTTGTAAGAAACGACATTGCAAACGGAAGCTTTAAGCCGTTTGAAGGAGAGCTGTACGCTCAGGGCGGACAGCTCATCCAAAAGGAAGGGATCCTTTCACCCGATGAACTGGTATCAATGGAATGGCTTAACGAAAATATCATCGGTGATATTCCGAAGCTCAGTGAGCTGAAGCCCGAAGCAAGACCGGTGGCTTTGCTTCAAAGCATTGATAAAACAGTAAAGGAATAAAGGACCATGAAGATCATGCTTTTAGCAGATGTCGAATCAAAGGCACTCTGGGATTATTTTGACAAGTCAAAGCTTGACGGTATAGATCTGATCATCTCGGCCGGAGATCTTCACGCGCACTATCTGTCTTTTCTTGCGACATTTACCAAGGCTCCCGTACTTTATGTGCACGGAAATCACGATACGGGCTACGATACGGATGGCCCGGACGGATGTATATGCATCGATGACACCATCTTTGTGTACAAGGGCCTTCGCGTCATGGGGCTTGGCGGTTCCATGAGATATAAGCCCGGCAGCTGGCAGTATACGGAAAAACAGATGAAGCGCAGGGCATCAAAGCTTCGCAGAAAGATAAGAAGGCGTAAGGGCTTTGATATTCTGGTCACCCATGCGCCCGCGCGCGGGCTCGGGGACGGAGAGGATCTCCCGCACAGGGGCTTTATGACTTTTAAAAAGCTTATGGACAAGTACCATCCCTCATACCATGTGTACGGTCATGTGCACAAAACATACGGTTCCGAATTTGTGCGCGAGCTCAGCTATAACGATACAAAGCTTATAAATGCATATGAAAAGTATGTGATAGAAATAGAAGATCCGCCCATCCCGCCCGAAAAATGGCTTTCGGTGGAACATTTCAAGAGATGGAGATGGGAAAAATTCAGAAAATAGGCGCCTGCCTAATTTCTGCTTGCATTTTGTGTTTTTTTATGATAGAATCAACATTCGTGATGTAATATCATAATACCTTGCTACCGGCAAATGTCCGGTGGCCATAGACCAAGAGGAGGAAAAAGACGCATGAACAAGTATGAACTTATCATTGTTTTAAGCGCAAAGCTCGAGGACGACGAGAGAACAAAGGCCATGGAAAGGGTACAGAAGTATGTTACCCGTTATGGCGGTGTTATCGAGAGCATCGATGAGTGGGGCAAGAAGAAGCTCGCTTATGAGATCCAGAAGACAACAGAAGCTTTCTACTACGTTGTTAACTTCGAGGCAGCAGCTGACTGTCCTGCACAGGTTGAAAGCCATGTTCGCCTGATGGAATCAGTTATCCGCTTCCTTTGCGTAAAGAAAGAAGCTTAAGGTACCCCGAGGCTGTCCCGGGCCTAAAGCGGCGGGACCGGAAATGGAGAAAACATGAATAAAGTGATTTTAATGGGTCGTTTGACCCGTGATCCAATGGTATCTTATTCACAGTCACAGGCAGGAAACGGTGAGCAGATGGCAGTAGCCAGATTTACCGTGGCTGTAGACAGAAGAGTAGCAAGAAGGGATGCATCTGCGGAACAGCAGACAGCAGACTTCATCAGCTGCGTGGCATTCGGACGTCAGGGTGAATTCGCAGAAAAGTACCTCAAGCAGGGTACAAAGATCTGCCTTGAAGGAAGGATCCAGACAGGAAGCTACACAAACAAAGAAGGCAACAGAGTCTATACAACAGACGTCATTGCCGAAAACATCGAATTTGCAGAGAGCAAGGCAGCTGCATCCGGTAATACAGGAAATACCGGAAACGGTTTTGCTGCGCCTCAGCAAAACGCAGGAAGACCTACCCCCGAAGCCGCAGCAGACGGTTTCATGAACATCACAGACGGTGTAGAAGACGAGGGGCTTCCGTTCAACTAACTTTTAAATTTTATCCTTTATCGATGCCGCTGCAGGCACGACATCGATGGGCACCATGCCTGCGACAAGGTATTTGAAAATGGCATACAATAAGACAGATAAGACGGATGCACCCAGATTCAAGAGAAGCGGTATCCGCAGAAAAAAGAAGGTCTGCGCATTTTGCGGCGCTGACAGCGTGATCGATTACAAGGATGCAGCAAAGTTAAAGAAGTACATTTCCGAAAGAGGAAAGATCCTTCCCAGAAGGATCACAGGAACATGTGCAAAGCACCAGAGAGAGCTTACACTTGCTATCAAGCGTGCAAGACACATCGCATTACTTCCTTTCACAGTAGAATAAGTACCAAAAACAGACCGGCGGCAGGTTATGGCCGCCGGTTTTATGTTGCCTTTTACATTGCGCATTGCAAAAAAGATCAAAGTATGGTAAAATCTACTCTGTATCGCCTGATGAAACGGCATGTTTTTGTGGCCTGCGGGCGATGCCGGTCTTTCCGTTATTAGTTTTGGGGGAATTGGAATGGAAAACGAAAAAAACAAAAGAATACATTTCCGTTCATACATTCAGTGGCCGATATGGCTTGGACTGATCTGGATACCTGTAATAATAGTCCTTTCTTTCCTTGACAAGTCATCCATGATGTTTGCGATAGTGGCTTTTATCCTGTTTGAAGTCGCAGCATGGGTCCTTTATTACAGATACAAAAAGAAGATCGCCAAGGAACTGGTCGAATTTGCGGCGGATTATTCTCAGATGCAGCGATCCATGCTTGACGGCATGGAAATACCGTATGCGGTGTGCGATGAAAAAGGCAATGTGTTCTGGAGCAATGACATCTTTAAAACAAGCCTGGGCGAAAAAAACAAGTCCAGGCTGAACCTTAAAAGTGTATTTTCGGATGTTGAAGGGCTCATGCCCTCAGGTGAAAAAGACAGCATAGTGCACCATGTGCTTCTCGAAAAAAAGAGCTATCGTCTCTCCATCAGAAGGATAACATGGGAAAAAGGCAACGGCGCGGAAAACGGAGTCATTCCGGACGAGACCGTTTTATATGCCGTATACATGTATGATGAGACCGAGATCCTTTACCTTAAAAAGGAATGGACCAACAACCAGCTCGTTGCGGGCCTTATCTACATGGACAATTACGAAGAGGCGCTTGAAGGTCTTGAGGATGTAAGAAAATCCCTTCTCATCGCCTTGGTAGACAGAAAGATAACCCATTATTTTTCAAAATACCATTGTATACTTCGCAAGCTGGAAAAAGACAAATATCTCTTTGTTGTCGCATGGAAGTACTTAGAAGACATGCGTGAAAAGAAATTCACGCTGCTTGAAGACACCAAATCCGTAAACATCGGAAACGATATGGCTATAACCCTAAGCATGGGCATAGGTGTTCACGGCGACAGCTTTGAGCAGTCATACGAATATGCAAAAGTCGCGATAGATCTTGCGCTTGGAAGAGGCGGCGATCAGGTCGTTTTAAAGGACAGAAACGATGTCGAATACTTCGGCGGCAAGTCACATTCGCTTGAAAAGAGCACCAGAGTAAAGGCGAGAGTAAAGGCTCACGCTCTGCAGGAGCTCATCGAATCCGCGGACAAGGTCTTTTGCATGGGACATCACTTAAGCGATATCGATTCCATCGGTGCCGCCATAGGTGTTTGCAGGGCTGCGGCCGATTCGGGCAAAAAGGGCTACATCGTTTTGGATACGGTCATAGGCTCCATAAAGCCGCTTCTTGAAAAAATGAAGCAGTCGGGAGAGTACAATGACTTGTTCATCTCACGCGAAAAGGCGCTTGAGATGGTAGAGGACAATTCCATCTGCTGCGTTGTGGATGTCAACCGTCCCAACATAACAGAGTGTCCCGAGCTTCTTAAAAAAGCAAAAAGGATAGTCGTGATAGACCACCACAGACAGACGAACGAGCGTATAGACGGGGCCGTGCTTTCATACATAGAGCCCTATGCATCATCTGCCTGCGAAATGGTCGCAGAGATCCTTCAGTATTACAACGACGGCGTAAAGCTTAAGAATATCGAAGCGGATGCCATCTATGCGGGTATAGTTGTCGATACCGACCACTTTAACTCTAAGACAGGTATAAGAACATTTGAGGCCGCAGCGTTCCTTAGAAAGAGCGGAGCGGATGCCGTCAGAGTAAGAAAGATGTTCAGGGAAGATATTGAAGATTACCGCGTGAGCGCAGATTCCATAGCGGGCGCGGAAGTTTTCATGGATCATTTTGCCATAAGCGAATGCACGGGAAAGACGAATGAATCTTTGAATGTCGTTGCCGCTCAGACAGCAAATTCACTGCTTAACATAAACGGCATAAAGGCAAGTTTCGTTATGGCCGCAATGGAAAACAAAATATACATCAGTGCCAGATCCATAGATGAGATAAATGTACAGATAATCATGGAAAAACTCGGCGGCGGCGGCCACATGAACATAGCCGGCGCGCAGGTCGAGGGGTATTCATCCGCCCAGGTAAGGCAGATGATTAAAAATACCATACAGGCCATGAAAGAAAAGGGAGAGATCTAGGCCGGAAAGGACTTAAAATGGAAGTTATATTATTACAGGATGTAAAGACTCTTGGAAAAAAGGGTGACAAGGTAAATGTGAGCGACGGATATGCAAGGAATATGCTTTTCCCCAAGAAACTCGCCACACCCGTCAACAATAAAACATTAAACGACCTTAAGGCTCAGAAGCTGCACGAGGCAAAGGAAGCAAAGGAAAAGCTCGATGCCGCTCTTGAGATGAAGGAAAAGATCGAGGCCAAAAAGGTAGAAGTTACGGCAAAAACAGGCGAGGGCGGAAAGATATTCGGCTCTGTTTCCACAAAAGAAATAGCCGTATCCTTTGAAAAGCAGTTTGGATTTGCTATAGACAAAAAGAAGATGCAGCTTGATGAACCGATCAAATCGCTTGGTACGGTCATCATCCCTGTAAAACTTCATCCCGAGGTAACAGCACAGCTTACGGTACACGTTTCAGAGGGCTGACGGGCAGTATGGAAGAACAGATAATCAAAAGAATAGCACCAAACGACCGCGAGGCGGAAAAAGCTGTCATCGGTTCGATGCTGATGGACAGAGAAGCTATCTCCGCCGCAATGGAACGGGTGCATGAAGACGATTTTTATCATAAAGAATACGGACTTGTTTTCAGGGCTGTCTGCGAGCTTTTCAACGAAGGAAAAGCCGTTGATATGGTCACGGTCCAGGAAAGAGTCAAAAGATATGATGCGCCCGGCGAAGTGGGTTCCATGGCTTTCATGCGCGAGATCATGGAGTATATTCCAAGTTCCGCCAATATAGCCGAATATGCCTCCATTGTAGCAAGCAAGGCTGTCCTGCGTCGTCTTATAGGTGTTGCGGAAAACATCGAAAACAAATGCTATGCGGGCAGTGAATCCTTGGACAACATCCTCGATGCGACCGAAAAGGACGTATTCGGCCTGTTGATGAACCGTGCAGGCGGCGAGACCGTGGGCATAGACAAGGTCACTATGGATGTAATAAACACCATAGAATCCGCCGCCAGAAACCACAATATGGTCACCGGTATCTCCACAGGCTTCAGGGACCTGGACGTACTCACTCTCGGCCTTCAAAGATCAGACCTTATTCTTGTTGCGGCAAGACCTTCCATGGGTAAAACAGCCTTCGTTTTAAACCTTGCGCAGAACATGGCCGTAAAGCATGACAAATATGTTGCCTTCTTCTCGCTCGAAATGAGCAAGGAACAGCTTGTCACCCGTATCCTTTCGATGGAATCGGGCATTGACAGCAAAAAGCTCAGAAACGGAAATATGTCCGATTCGGAATGGGCATCCCTTGTGGAATCTGCCGGTGCGGTTGCTCAGTCACATATAATAATAGACGACACACCTTCCATAGATATCGGAAGGCTTCGCGCAAAGTGCAGAAAGCTCGCGCTTGAAAAGAAGCTCGACATCATCATGATCGACTATTTGCAGCTCATGTCGGGCGACCGGAGCACACGCCGCAGCTCGGACTCAAGGCAGCAGGAGGTCTCTGAAATATCAAGGGCGTTAAAAGGCCTTGCGCGTGAACTGAACGTTCCCGTCATAGCCCTTTCACAGCTTTCCCGTGCGGTGGAAAGCCGTCCCGACAAGCACCCCATGCTCTCGGACCTTCGTGAATCCGGTGCCATAGAGCAGGATGCCGATATCGTAATGTTCCTCTACAGAGAGGATTATTACAAAAAAGATTCGGAAAGAAAAAACATCGGAGAAGTCATCATCGCCAAGCAGCGTAACGGCGGCCTCGGCACAGTCGAGCTCGCATGGATACCCGACAGGACCAAATTTGCCAATCTTGAAAAGAATCCTCAGATGCAGCAGTAAACAGAACCGGATAATAAAACACAGGATACTTGTGTTTGATTAAGGGGGGGAGCAAAACAATGAGAAAAGGAAAGAAGGTATGTGCATTTGGTGTGTCAGCAGTAATGGCGGTTACGTCATTTGCAGGCTGCAGCAGCTCCGGCAGGGATGCAAAGGAATCTGAGCCTTCAAAGGAATCAGAGGTGAAGACCACCGGGGAAGAAACGACAAAGAGCACCGAAGAAGCAGCGACCACAACTGCCGTGGATACCCGGGCTGAGACGGAGGATACAACATCCCCTGCCGCAACCGATGAGCCGGTGACGGTCAATTTATTTTCACAGGTCAGCAGCTATTCAGGCCTGCAGAAGGGATGGGCAGCAAAAGTGCTGCTGGAAAAGTTCAATGTAAAGCTGAATATTATTCCGGATTTCGACGGCGATACCTTAAGTAGAGAGCCTGAAAGCGGCACCTATGATATCATTCAGATATTTGACGGCATTGAAGGCAACTATAAGAGCGCAGTGGAAAAAGGCCTTTTCCTTGATTGGAACAAGGATGGTCTTCTGGATAATTACGGCTCCTATATAAAGGAAAATCTCAGTAAAGAACTGGAGCTCAACAAGGAAGAAAACGGTGGGACCTGCTATGGCTTCAGAGGCCCTCTTACCCTCGCCGGAAGTCAGATAGATGAGGGGCTGTTTAACACATGGGATATCAGATGGGATCTCTATGAACAGCTCGGAAGACCTGAAGTAAAGGATCTGGATGATTATTATGACCTTCTGCTTGACATGAAGGAGCTTTGTTCCGAAGATGAATATGGCAGGGAGACATATGCTTTTTCCATGTGGTCCGATTGGGATACAGGCTATTCGGCATTTGCCAGATACCTTGCGTCCGCCTATTATGGCTGTGACGAGTGGGGCATCGGTCTTTATGACACAGATACGGGCAAGGTCTATGGCGCGCTTGATTCATCGGGACCCTACTACAATGCATTAAAGTTTATCAACAGATTATACAGGGTAGGACTTATAGATCCGGATTCCAGACAGCAGGATTATCATGCAGCAGCAGAGAAAGTGGCGGCAGGAGGATGCCTTGCATCACCTGTCAGCTTTGCGGGATCGAAAATTTATAATACTTCTGCACATACAGACGAAAACAAGATCATGCTTCCGCTCATTCCCGGGGAAGCAAAGCCCGTCGCCTATGATGAAGACAGCCGGGGACAAGTTGAGTGGTGCATTGGTGCAAAGACAGAACACCCGGAGCTTTGCATGAGCATTATCAACTGGCTTGCAAGTCCGGACGGCATGCTCACTTTTCTGTATGGGCCTCAGGGCCTCACATGGGATCGCAGCGAAAACGGTGCGCTTTTCCTTACAGAAAAGGGTGAAGCTGCCATGGCAGACAGATTGGGAACAGTTATAGAAGAAGGCAGTTTTACCGAAGGAGCTTTGCATATCGTTTCCGGAGTATGGAATGAGTCTTCAAATATTCCGGGGGATGCTCTCGGGCAGAACTACAATTATATGACCTGGGATTCCTTTGCTCCTGATGCAAAATGTGATGCAGAGAAGTCCTGGAGAGATGTGACCGGCGAAAAGACAGCATCAGGATATCTTTACAATAACAAGAATAAAAAGTCGGTTCCGGCAACAAATATCAAATTTGAAGCTCCCGGAAATGATAATGAACTGTATCCCGACTGGGATTCTTTAAAGGAAACAATAGTGAATGGATCATGGGACTGCATGTATGCAGCAGATGATGCAGAATTCGATGAGCTGTTTGAAAAAATGACTGAGAAGGCAAATTCCTTCAATTATGAAGGAAGCGTTCAGTATATGCAGGAGCTTGCAGACGAAAGATTTGCAGCAGAGCAGGCGCTTTCCGGAAAGTAATTTAAGATCATAAGAAATAAATGAGCCCCCTTAAGGATGCCTTAAGGGGGCTCATATTTTCCCTTTTCAGGGCCGTTAGCTTAAAGATTAAGCCTCGCTTATAGCGCCGACAGGGCATCCACCCTCGCATGCGCCGCAATCGATGCAGGAAGCTGCATCAACTTCATACTTGCCGTCTCCCATAGAGATAGCGCCTACAGGGCATGTGCCTTCGCATGCTCCGCATGCAATGCATGAATCAGAAATAACTCTTGCCATTTGTTCCTCCTTATATACTTACATTTTTAACGATCCGGTGATCGTTATTTTATTTTTCAGTTGCCGTTTAGTTCGGCTTTCTTTGACTTCCAGGCTTTTAAGATGGTTTCTCTTGCTTTTACGGCCACATCCGCGTTTACAGCCGGAATTCCTTTTAAAGGATACGGTATTCCGAGCTTCTCGTACTTGACCTCACCCATAGTGTGATAGGGCAGAACATCAAGCGCTTTTATGTTGTGGAGCTTTGCAAGGAATTCGCCGAGGCGTTTTTGCTCACCTTCGTCCGTGGTAAAACCGGGAACTATGACATGCCTTATCCATACCGGTATCTGTTTGTCGCTTAAGTATTCGGCAAATGCAAGAATGCCGGAATTAGGCTGAGCGCAAAGCTCAAGATGTCTGTCCGGATCGATCTCCTTTATGTCGAGCATTATAAGATCGGTCACTGCAAGGAGCCTGTCAAGTTTTTTCAGGAATTCGGTGCTGCTCGCGTTAAATACTATTCCCGAAGTGTCAAGACATGTATGTATTCCCTTTTCGTGAGCCTTTTCAAAAAGCTCTGTAAGGAAGTCCATCTGCATCATCGGTTCGCCGCCTGTTGCCGTGATCCCGCCGTTTTTGTAATAGTCCTTAAGCGAATCATATTCCGCCAAAAGCTCATCGGCTGTCTTTTCCATGCCGACGCCAAGTTCCCAGGTGTCCGGGTTATGGCAGTACTGGCACCTCATCGGGCAGCCCTGAAAAAAAACTACGAAGCGGATACCGGGTCCGTCAACGGTTCCAAAGGATTCGGTTGAATGAATATGTCCTATCATATGATTGATTTCTCATGTGTTGATTTGTTTTAAAAAAGTCTCTGTCCTCTTAAAAGGACAGAGACTTTTGGGTTGCCTGTCTTAAAAGGCTCTGCCTATTACAGAGACTGATGGAATGTACGGCTGATAACGTCTGCCTGCTGCTCGGGTGTGAGCTTTACAAAGTTAACAGCGTATCCTGATACACGGATGGTGAGCTGAGGATATTTCTCAGGATGAGCCTGTGCATCAAGAAGAGTCTCTCTGTTGAGAACGTTTACATTTAAATGATAGCCGCCTTCTGCTGCGTAGCCATCAAGTAATCCGATCAGGTTGTCTACCTGCTGCTTGTTTGATTCCATTGTTTTTTACCTCCGATTATTATTCTTTTGGGGGAGACGGCTTATTTGCCGTCATCCTCCTTATTGTCCATACCCTGCATAAGCGTAGGAGCCTCACAGGGCATAAGCTTTGTGCCGCAAGTGCTGCATGCATAGGTCTTAACGTCCTTTGAGCATGCGTTAGGGTCGTTTACGTCAAGGTTGACATGTCCGCCGCCCTGGTTCATAAAACCATCGAGCATTGCAACGATGTCATCAACGTTCTTTTTCTCCTGCTCCATGTAAGTACCTCCGTTTTAAGGGATATTATTTTGTAAGATCGATATCAAGGTCTCCTGCGAAGACCTTATCATCCTTGCCAAGTGCTCCGGGGATGATAGAGAAGGTATTTGAGATACCATCCTGTGCATCCTTGAAAGGAATTTTGGCAACTGATGCAAGAGAAGCAGCAGCACCGTGAGTATCACGTCCGTGGAGAGGGTTTGCTCCGGGTGCGAAAGGCTGTCCGGCACGACGTCCGTCAGGAGTATTTCCTGTAGCCTTACCGTATGTTACGTTTGATGTGATGGTAAGGATGGATGTTGTGGGAACACCGTCTCTGTAAACGTAGTTGCTTCTTACATAGTTCATGAACGTTGTAACGATATCGGCAGCGATAAGGTCAACTCTGTCATCATTGTTACCGTACTTAGGGAAGTCACCCTCGATCTCGTAGTCAACTGCAAGACCTGTTTCGTCACGGATAACCTTTACCTTTGCATACTTCATAGCTGAAAGTGAATCGGCTACGATAGAAAGACCTGCGATACCTGTTGCGAAATATCTCTTAACGACACGATCATGAAGAGCCATCTGAAGTCTCTCATAGCAGTACTTGTCATGCATGTAGTGGATGATGTTAAGAGTATTTACGTAAAGGGCTGCCTGCCACTTCATCATGTCGTTGAATTTTTCCATTACCTCATCATAATCAAGATATTCTGATGTGATGGGTCTGTACTTAGGTCCAACCTGTACTCTTGTCTTCTCATCGATACCACCGTTGATAGCGTAAAGAAGGCACTTTGCAAGGTTTGCACGAGCTCCGAAGAACTGCATTTCCTTACCGATAACCATTGAAGATACGCAGCATGCGATACCGTAGTCATCGCCGTGATCGTTTCTCATAAGGTCATCGTTCTCATACTGTACTGAAGATGTCTTGATAGAGATCTCTGCACAGAATCTCTTCCAGCCTTCAGGAAGTCTTGTAGACCAAAGAACTGTCATGTTGGGCTCGGGAGCTGCACCAAGGTTAACAAGCGTATTGAGGAAACGGAAAGAGTTCTTTGTAACCATTGTTCTTCCGTCTGTTCCCATACCACCGAGAGACTCTGTTACCCATACCGGATCGCCTGCGAAGATCTGGTTGTATTCGGGAGTACGAGCAAACTTTACGCAACGAAGCTTCATTACGAAGTGGTCGATGATCTCCTGAAGATCCTTCTCTGTTGCACGGCCTTCCTTAAGGTCACGCTCTGCATAGATGTCAAGGAATGTAGAAGTACGTCCAAGGGACATAGCTGCACCGTTCTGCTCCTTAACAGCTGCAAGATATCCGAAGTATGTAGCCTGAACAGCTTCCTGGAATGTTACAGCGGGCTTGGAAACGTCACATCCGTAGATATTGGCAAGCTTCTTTAATTCCTTTAAAGCCCTGATCTGCTCTGAGATCTCCTCACGGTTACGGATAACATCGGGAAGCATTGTGCCTGTTCCGCAGATATCCTTCTGAACTTCCTTATCAGCGATAAGAGCATCTACACCGTAAAGAGCAACTCTTCTGTAGTCACCGATGATACGTCCACGTCCGTATGCATCCGGAAGACCTGTGATGATGTGGTTTGTACGAGCTACACGCATTTCCTGTGTGTAAGCATCAAATACACCTGCGTTGTGTGTCTTTCTGTGTGTTGTGAAGAATTCAACGATCTCGGGATCAACCTCGTAACCGTTGTCTGAGCAAGCCTTCATTGCCATACGGATACCACCGTAAGGCTGCATTGATCTCTTGAAGGGCTTATCGGTCTGGAAACCAACGATCTTCTCAAGATCCTTATTTAAATAACCTGCTCCATGAGAGGTGATGGTAGAAACTACCTTGGTGTCCATATCAAGAACGCCGCCTGCCTCTCTCTCCTGCTTTGTGAGCTCCATAACCTGTGCCCACAACTTGTTTGTGGCTTCTGTAGGTCCCTCAAGGAATGAGGAATCGCCCTCGTAAGGGGTGTAGTTCTTCTGGATGAACTCTCTTACGTCGACAGTTCTTTCCCACTTTCCACCTACAAAACCTTTCCATTCTTCGCGCATTGGAATGTACCTCCTGTAAAATTATAATTTGATATTGTTAGTGCCAGCGGCACGACCTTATCAGCTACCCACATTATAAAAAATAAGAAGATTTAAGTCAACCGCAATTCACATCGTTTTTTGTTCCAAATTGTATACAAAGAACAAGTGTGTACAAAAGTTTCTTCGTTTTTTACAATTTGTTCATAATAAAAACATATTTTGTGAAAAAGCAGGGCTTTTAAAATCTTCAAACAGGTGCTATAATGAGCCGGTCAAAAAAACAATTTCTTATTACAATAGGAGGAGAATATGGTATCCAAGGATATAACTATAGGAGAGCTTTTATCTCTTGACATGGGCTGCGCCCCGATACTTATGTCAGCCGGAATGCACTGCATCGGCTGCCCCGCATCACAGATGGAAACAATAGAAGAGGCTGCATTCGTACACGGCCTCGATCCCGACGAGCTCTTAGAAGAACTCAACGCCTATCTTGACGGCGCAAAGCCCGAAGACGACGAAGAAAAATGAGACCCGGGGACGGGGTCATAGTCTCATTTTCGGTCCCCTTGCCCGGCACCGCGACGAGCTGACAAGGGGACGTGTTATTTGTCAGCTTGCAAAGATCTGCACATATAAAAGCCTGCAAAGAGCTGACAAACAACGCGTCCCCCTGTCAGTTTTTATTTTTTACATACACTAACCGGCATTTTAAGCCTGAAGGTATCATTGATTTCTTGAGGTTGGCTTACACTAACTAGCTTTTTAAGCCTGAAGGTACCACTGATTTCTTAGGGTTGGCTTACACTAACTAGCTTTTTGTGCATGAAGGTATCATTGATTTCTTAGGGTTGGCTTACACTAACCGGCTTTTTAAGCCTGAAGGTACCATTAATTTCTTAGGGTTGGCTTACACTAACCGGCTTTTTAAGCCTGAAGGTACCATTTTTCTTATGGTTATCATACCCTGGCCGGCATCTTTAGACTTGTGGTATGACAGATTTCCTATGGCTCTCATACCCTGTCCTGCTTTTGGAGTATTAAGGTATGATGGATTTCTTATTGTTGTCATACCCGAACCGGCTTTATAGGCGTTGGGGTATGAGTTGTTTCTTGTGCAAGGCATACTCCAACCTGTTTTTTGCGCATTCAGGTATGATTTTGCCTTCGAGTTCGTCATACCCTGACTTGCTTTTCGTGTCTTAGGGTATGAGATTTGCAGGCGGAGTCGCATTTATGGTTGCATATGTCGGCGGATGGTGCAAAATAAAGTCTAATGAGACCCGGGGACGGAGTCACAGTCTCAAAATGACCAACGTTCATTTTGAGACTGTGACTCCGTCCCCGGGTCTCATTTTTTACAGTTTT
>CADAQV010000011.1:0-22821 GCA_902790095.1 uncultured Lachnospiraceae bacterium
GTCAAGAGAAAGTACAACATTGCTCATCTCGCGGTTTGAAAACTCTATTACGTCGTCATCTATCAGAACACCGTTTGTGGTGAGCGTAAACCTGAAATTCTTGCCCGCTTCTTTTTCGATGCTTCTTGCGTATTCCACGAGCTTTTTTACGGTGTCCCAGTTCATAAGCGGCTCGCCTCCGAAGAAATCCACCTCAAGATTTCTCCTGCTTCCGGAGTTTTCCACAAGAAAATCAAGAGCCCTCTTTCCGACTTCAAAGCTCATGACCGCTCTATCACCGTGATATTTGCCCTGGCTCGCAAAGCAGTAGGAACAGTTTAAGTTACAGGTGTGGGCAACATGAAGGCAAAGGGCCTTTATAACATTTCCGGAACGTTTTTTCAATGTGCCGGCCATATCCTTATATGTGTCCGGCGTAAAAAGCTTTCCGTTTTCTTTTAAATACTCTATGTCTTCAAAGCAGGCGTCAAGATCTTCGGGTGTGACATCATCTCTGCCCGCGTATTTTTCAAGAAGGATCTTTTTTATCTCTTCCTTTGTTTTTTCTTCATACATGGATATCGTGTCGAAGGCAACGTCATCGACCGAATGAACGGCGCCGGAACATGTATCCATTACTATATTGTAGCCGTTTAGTTTGTACTGGTGCAGCATAGTTTTCCTTTTCTTTTACTATCAAAAGTGCCGCCTATGCAAAGGCGGCACTTATTTCCTTTGAGATGTACTTACAAATTACTTTTTTTCGCACTTCTGATTTGCTACACCGCAGCTTGTCTTGCATGCTGACTGGCATGATGTCTGGCATTCGCCGCATCCGCCGTTCTTAGCGCTTTCGCAAAGGCTCTTTGTCTCAAGTGTCTTGATCCTCTTCATTTTTATGTCCTCCTTAAAACTAAGATTATAATACAAGGAAAGAAATCCTTCGGATCTCTTTTGATGCGCCTCAAAGCCGGCGCGGGCTCCCCTTCACTGATGCTCGGGGATAACTTCGAATAACACTTTAACATAAAGAATGTTTTTTTTCAAGTTTTTTTAGCTTGGTTTTTATTTTGTTCCGAAGATCCTGTCGCCGGCGTCACCAAGGCCCGGGCAGATATATGCGTTTTCGTTGAGACATCTGTCAAGATTTCCTACGTATATTTGAATATCAGGATGCGTCTCGGACAATTTCTTAAGGCCTTCCGGCGCCGCTATGATGCACATGAACTTAATATGCTTTCCGCCGTGGTGCTTTATCTGGCTGATAGCGTCCACAGCAGAACCGCCTGTTGCCAGCATCGGGTCTACGACAACTATGGTCCTCTGCTCTATAGGGGACGGCAGTTTGCAATAATATTCCTGGGGCTGGTGGCTTTCGGGGTCACGGTACATACCTATGTGTCCTATCTTTGCCGTTGGCGCAAGCGCTGTTATGCCGCCCACCATTCCAAGCCCTGCGCGAAGTATGGGAACTATTGCAAGCTTTTTCCCTGCGATCATGGGCGTCATGCATGTCTCTATGGGCGTTTTTACCTCGACATCTTCAAGAGGAAGGTCGCGGAGAGCCTCATAGCCCATGAGCATGGCTATCTCTTCGACAAGCTTTCTGAACTCATTTGTGCCGGTGTTCTCATCGCGTATCATCGATATCTTATGCTTGATGAGCGGATGATCCATTATAAATATATTTTTGTTTGCTGAAAAATCCATCTGTAACCTCCCCGGATATCTTTATTTTATTTTGGCGGAACCGCTTCGCAGTTCCGCCATGATAAACAAAAATCAATTTCAGTCCCCGTTTCTGCCGTGAAGAAGCGGCGATAAGGGTTTGTAGACAAATATTACAACTATGGAACAAAGAAGACCCTTTACAAAGGTAAAAGGTGCATTGAAGTACACAAGGCACTTCCAAAGCTCGTCTGCACCTGACCATATAGCCTTATACATCGCGATTATCTTTTCCATGTCCCCGCCGAAGAATGCGGAACAGTAAAAAGGATATGTTATGAACATGTTTACAGGGATGCTGACGATTCCCATTACAAGGCTGCCTACGAGAGCGGAAATAACGGCGCCCTTTTTATTCTTGTTAAAGTAATAGATAAGACCTGCCGTCACTGTAAATGCCGTGCCCAAAAGGAAGTTTGCGAGCTCGCCGATGTAGCCGGTGGATGTTCCTTTTATGAAGGCATGCAGTATGTTCTTCAGCCCCGAAATAATGAGCCCGTGGACCGGTCCTAAGGCATATGCGCCCATAAGAGCCGGTATGTCCGAAATGTCCATTTTGACAAATTCCGGAATGACTCCTTTGATGGACCACTCAAGAAACATGAGCACGAAAGCGACCGCGCTTAACATGGCTGACACCACCAGCCTGTAGGTATGCTTATTCATTTGTTCACCTCTTTCTTTCATCCGGACTTTCAAACGGCCAAAAGGCCGTTTACCGTCGGCACCGGAATCTCACCGGTTCAGTGCATGATGTCTGAAATTTAATATTTTCACGCACGCGCGGGCTGTACCGCCGGTGGGGAATCTCACCCCGCCCTGAAAAAGCAAATAGATTATAGCATATTTTTTTTTATTGTCAAATGAATATGGGCCTATTTTACTGTTTTTATCAGCGTTTTTATCAGTTCTGCGGATGTAAGAGACACAGATGGCGCAAATTCATCGGAACGGGCATAACAGTAAAGGCTCTTTAATAAGCTTCGTCCTTCGATCGAGCTTAAAAGAACATCCTCGGACTGCGCGCATACGAGCACCGGAGCATCGTAGACCGTACACTCCCACAAAAGCCCAAGGCTGTGGTTTCTTTCGAAATTGTCCATCATGCGCACTATCGGGCGGACTTCCTTCACTTCATCCAAAATATTAAGATGCGCGTCTGTCACGATTCTGTACCACTGCGGGGTCGAAAACTGGAGCGAAGGGAACATTGAAAGTGCCGGGTGATCGGGATCTATCAAAAGGCCGTAGGTACCGATCGGCAGAGGCTTTTTCATCCACTCGGAAATACTCTTAAACATCGGATAATTCCAGAATTCGGTGCAGTATGTGCCCTTTATAAAGTTTTCGCACTTGTCCGCAAACAGGATGCATCTTTTGCCCTTTTTGGCATTATCAAGGACAGCCTCCGGGTCCGATGATACAAATATCTCGTTTTTCAGCAGGTCAAGTTCTTCGTTCCCTATATCCGGAAGCAGCTCGAATACGTAATCGTTTTTGACTTTAAATGCGGGAACCTCTATCTCAAGTCTCCAAAACAGGGGAAGGGACACTTCCGGAACCGTGGCTTTGATACTGCCGACCTCTGTCACTCCATAATCGTTTATATCGGTTGCAAAGCTTCCGCTTTCCCTAAGGACCTCTGCAACTTCATCATAGTCTATCGTCTGAGAGCTTCTCTCATAAAGCCTCCATGTGACTGTGACGGATTTTCCCGTTCCGACCGCATCCGGCCTGTAACAGCTAATAAGGATTTTGGCGTCAAGCGCGCCGCCCGGCTTAAGCATGAAGGAATCAAATGATGCAAGCACCACCATGTCAGAGCAGAAACGTTTCCATTCTTTTGCGGATATGAGACCCTTATTGTCCATGAATGCATCCAGAACTCCGACAAGGGAAGTCCCCTGACCCGGGAAATCCTGCAGGTCGAGTATCTGATATCCCGAAAGGTATCTGCTCCTGTGAGCAGCCTCAAGTTCACTGCGGTAACACTGCACTGCCAGCTTTCCTGAACAGTAAAAGTAATCCGGTGCAAGGCCTGACAGCCCGGCAGCTTCCATTCTCTCTTTAAATATCTTGAAATTATCCGCTCTCAGCACACCTGTGTATTTATTTATCTCCTTGAAATCGGGAAATGTGGCATACTGACCTATCTCATGGCTTATAACTGGTCTTGTAAGCTTAAAGCCGCCCGCATCTTCCGCCTTTACCTTTTTAACGCCCGTGCCGTACTGTATCTCGACCTCATCATCCGAATTTTCCTGCGGGGCGAAGTTTTCAAATTCCTTATCGTAATCATGCGTGGTATTGGGCGCGTCGGTCTGCACAAAGCCCTGAGGGGCATCGCACATCGCGTAAGAGCCTCTTATAAGTCTGCCTGCCCCGAACCTGACACCCACAAACATATCATCTTCGGGAAGGATGCAGGGCATGAACTGGAAATTGTTAGACCCCTGCACAAAGAGGTGTCTGTCATCCTTTGCCTTAAGTCTTCTGATGATCTCGCCCATCCTGCTGCTGCTTCCCCAGAGCTCGTTTCCGAGGCTCATAAAGCAGAATGAAGGGTGATTTCCGAAAGCTTTCTGAATGCGAATGCCTTCTTTTATAAGGTATTCCTGTTCTTCTTCATTATAGCCCTCTTCGCCCGGAGCACTGATAGTCCCCCAGAAGGGAAGCTCGGGCTCGACATATATGCCCAAAAGATCCGCGGCCAGAAATGCTGCCTCGGGCGGACAGGAAGTGTGATATCTGTAGTGATTTATGCCGTATTCCTTTGCCGTGCCCATGACCTTAAGCCACGAAGTCAGGTCCGTAGGACATGCTCCCGTAAGAGGAAATACGCATCCGTCGTGCTTTCCGCGAAGAAATACCGGACGGCCGTTGACATACAGTCTCTTTTCGTCGCGGGAAAGTATCCTAAGGCCGAAATAGGCATCCCCGTATACATCTTCATCAAGTCCCGTGATATATAGATGGTAAAATACCGGGCTGTATTCATCCCAGTAAATCGCTTCTTTTCCAAGCGGAAGCGAAAGGGTTACCCCCTTGTTGTCTCCGCCAATTACCACCGTTTTCTTTGAAGCATCGGCCAAGACAGGTACAAAAGGTCTTTCAACAAGGCTGCTGCCCTCAAGGCGGCATTCATAGTACTTAAAGAGCAGTGGAAGCGATTCTCCGAGGTCTCCAAGTGTATCCCATTTCATTGAAAGAGAGATATTGCCCTTATCGTCAAGCGTCTTTACCTGAATATCCTTAAGATCATCCGTACCAAGAAGCATAAGGCTGATCCTGCCCGTGATACCATTCCAGTTGGTCTGTGTGTCCGGCGAGGTCATATGTCCGCCCTTTGTCTTGTAGCCGCAGTTTTTTACACATATGGTAAGATCAAATTCAGGGCTGCCGATCATTTCGGTGAGGTCGTAGATATGGGGCGCGCACAGGCTGTCCTCATTTTTCGCATACTCCGCCGGAACCTTTATGCCGTCGATATAGACCGCGGTAAGCCTGGTCCTTTCAAGGTAAAGCTTTATTATCTGCCCGGGATCGTCCGCTTCAAGCTTTATCCTCTTAGAATACCATGCAAGGCCCTCATAGGGATAATTTTCCGTAAGAAATCCCGTTTCGCTTTTAGTATTGTATTCTCCCTTTCCTGCCATAGCCGTGGTCCCGGGCAGACTGATAGTGTCCGCCATGCCGCGCGGCATAGAATCGATATCTCCTTTAGGGTCAAGCATGAATGACCATTTTCCCGATAGATCTATGTTTTTCATAAGCAGCTATTACTCCTGTTTTTTGTAAAGTTCTC
Source organism: uncultured Lachnospiraceae bacterium (assembly GCA_902790095.1). GTDB lineage: Bacteria > Bacillota > Clostridia > Lachnospirales > Lachnospiraceae > UBA4292. The sequence goes on from CADAQV010000011.1 coordinate 5,513, forward strand.
TGATCTTCCTTATGTACATAAAGCATATCAGATGTACTATGACCGTGATGAGCCATGATGCCGGATATGTTATGTAAAGCCAGAACGGTTCGTGAAAGCGCGCCTGCCTGAAGAATGTGAATATCCACACGAGCCTTATGCCGCAGACACCTCCAAGCGATACCAGGGTCGGCATAATGGAATAGCCCATTCCCCTTATCACTCCGACCATAACATCCATCATTCCGCAAAGGAAATAATACCGGCAGACCACTTCTATTCTTCCCATACCGTATTCTATCATTGCCGGCGAATCCGTATAAATGGAAAGCAGCGACGTGCCCGTAAGCACGACGATATTTCCGAATACCCCGCCCACAAGGAAGACCAAGGCTTCGGATGCAAGCATTATTTTTGTTATCCTCTCCTTCTTTCCTGCGCCTATATTCTGTCCGGTAAAGGAGATGGCTGTCTGATAGAAGGCATTCATGGATACATAGACAAAGCCTTCTATGTTGGATGCGGCTGTGTTGCCGCCGACCACAAGGTCTCCGAAGCTGTTCACGGAAGACTGTATAATAACATTCGATATCGAAAACAGCATGCCCTGGACGCTCGCCGGAACCCCGAGCATCTTACTATCAAAAATGCCGAAAGTGTCTGTGATATGACTGTTGCAAGCGCCACGCCTGCAACGCCCATGTGAAAGGCGATGACAAATATGAGATTTAAAATGACATTCACGACTCCGGCTACGGTAAGATATATAAGCGGTCTCCTGGTATCTCCCACCGCACGAAGTATCGCCGAGCCGAAATTATATACCATCATGGATATCATTCCGACAAAGTAGATGCGAAGATACACCGCCGCCTGATCGATTATCGATTCCGGAGTGCTCATCCATTCCAAAAACTGCCCGGCGAAGATCACCCCGACCACTGTCAGGAAAAGCCCGGAAAAGACTGCCAGCATGATAGCCGTGTGAACAGTCCTTGAAAGCCTTTCGTTAAGCCCCCCGCCGTAGTAATTTGCCACCAGAACGCCTACTCCGACGGCAAGTCCCATGAAAAAGGTCACGCAGAGATTTATAAGAGCCGTATTTGACCCCACGGCCGAAAGGGCAGTGTCGCCTTCAAACCTTCCCACCACTATTATATCCGCAGCGTTGAAAAGAAGCTGCAGCAGGCTTGAAAGCATGACCGGCACCGTAAACCGGATCATTTTTGAAAAAAGAGGACCCGTTGTAAGGTCCATTTCGTAGTTTTTTTTCATATTGTATCAGTTAATGCGGGATCCTTATGCATTTGCTGCAAAGGATCCCTTTTTTTAGGCACATGTGACAGTTGTCACGATGATCCATTATTTTTTGGCAGGCTTTAAAAACTTATAAACCACAGCCGCAAGAGCCGCACCGGCAAAAGGACCTGCTATGAATACCCACAATACGCCTATAGCGTTCGTGTTTCCGGATATAGCTGCAACTATTGCCGGGCCGAGTGATCTTGCAGGGTTTACGCTGGTACCGGTAAGGCCTATACCGAAAATGTGGATGAGTACAAGAGTAAGGCCGATTATAAGGCCGCCAAATGATCCGTGACCGGCATCAGGATCTGTAACGCCGATTATCGTGAGCACAAAGAAGAAGGTAAGCAGGCATTCTACCAAAAGACCTGCGAGTGCGCTGTCGCCTACACCGCCAAGGCCGTTGCATCCAAGCCCGAATGCTCCCTTGGCAAGATCGGCGGATGCTGTCATATCGGTAACATTTCCGGCTGAAAAGATCGCTGCAAGAACACCTGCTCCGGCTAAAGCGCCAAGGCACTGAGCTACGACATATCCGCAGAAATCCTTTGTATCCATTCGGCCGCTTATCAAAACGCCAAGTGAAACCGCGGGATTGACGTGGCAGCCGGAAATATTTCCGATGCAGTATGCCATCCCGACGATAACAAGACCGAAGGCAAGTGCGGTCAAGAGATACCCGCTTCCGCTTGCAGAACTGCAGCCGACAAGCATGGCTGTTCCGCAACCCAGAGTTACCAGGCACATCGTACCTATAAACTCAGCTACGTATTTTTTCATTTTTTCTCCTTTCTCCCTAAAAGGGAAGACAAAATTATTTTGCCGCTTTTTTCTTCTTTTCTCTTTTGATCTCATACATCCTTGAGTCGGCAACCTCAAGCATGTCATCAAAATTCATCTTTTCAGGTTCGTTTACCGTATATATACCGATACTTGCGGAAAACGGGATGGGGCATTCCGATTTTTTGTTTGCCTCATTCATATACATGTCGACTCTTCCGGAAACGACATGCTGGTCGAGTATTCCTTCACGAACAGCTATCATCTCATCGCCTCCGAAACGGCAGCATATTGCTCTCGGACATGCTTTTTTCAGGGCATCCGCCACCGCGCAGATGGCTTTGTCCCCTTCGCCGTGCCCGTATGTATCGTTTATCGTCTTTAAGTTATCAAGGTCCGCAAGCACCATTGAAAGCGTACCACCGTGATTTTTCAGTCTTTCTATCAGCGCATCGAATTCGCGGAAGAAGCCCGTTCTGTTTAAAAGACCCGTAAGCGAATCAAGACGGTAGTTATCTTCAACCTTTGCCTGAAGGAATTTCTGATACTGCATATTTCTGTATCCGCCGATGGCATTGCCAAGAGTAATTGTCATCTGGAATATCCTGTTATAGCTCTGCTGCGAGAAGTCCTTAAAGAAAAGGCACACATATCCAAGCGGTACACCGAGAAAGTGAAGCGGGGCAAAGATGAGCGGCATCTTCATTTCCATGACCGCGTTAAGATGCGGGATGATCTGATCTCTTCTAAGCGGCACAGGCTCTGCCCTGTCATCTTCGTTGCTGTCCGCAACCACGATGAAGTCGTCTCCGTACGGATCATCAGTCACTGTGGCCGTGGGATCTATGCTGCTGTCGAGACACTCCTTCTTGATGACGACAACAGAATCGTCAAGATACTTATTTCTCAGTTCCCTGGCCATTTCCTGTTTATCGCGGCAGTTTTGTATCTTGGCGGATATTATCTCCATATCCCTGCCGTCGTTTTGATAAGTGCCGAGCATATGTTCAAGATAGACCAGTCTTTCACCTGTATTGGTGTCCTTGCCTTTGCTGCAGCCGCAGGATTGTGAAAGAAGCATCTTTGGAAGTACACCGTAATCTCCTATCTTTTCTTCGTACGGTCTTTCATCCTCATAAATATCCATTATCTTTGCGGCTACGACGTCAAAATCACATATACCGCTGGTTATCTGCGGGTTGGAATAATATATCTCCTGTAATCCGTCAAAGCCGGTAACAATGACATCGCCCGGCACATCATAGCCCGCCCCCTTTAAAGCGCCCGATACTTCAAGCGCCATGGTATCGTTTGCGCAGATTATGGCACGCGGAATGTCCCCCTTTTCAAGAAGCCTGTTCATTGCGTCACGCGTCGGATATGACCAAAAACTGCCGTAGCTTATATCTGTTTCCTTTAGCGCAAGGCCGTTTTCCTCCATCACATGTTTGACAACAGCCTCTCTCTCATCCGAAAAGGAGTTACCTTTTATGCCCGACATATAATGTATTTTTTTTATGCCATGGTATTCGACCACATGACGGACGATCTGTTCAAAACCTCCGGTATAATTGAAATTGATATTGATACAGCCTTCGCGGTGTCCGTCATATACCATCACGGGAACGCCCGCATCATCCGCCCTCTTTTTCAGTTTAAAGAAAAGCTTGTCGGATTTGATATTCTCGTCGCAATAGATCAGAAGATCTATACGCGTAAAATCAATGAGCTCGAAAACGTCTTTTTCCCCCTCATCTTCATCCGAATTCCAATACAGATCATTATAGGTGCTGTAAACAAAGAGTCTGTACCCGCGGTCCTTTACAATGTTGTTAAGGCTTTCGGTTATCTTTCTTCCGGTCTCTTCATGGACCTTTGCAACGCAAAGCGCGATTATTTTATATCCGTTGATCATAAATCCCCCAAATCAAGCAATTTTTGTCGCACTGACCCACCCTGATTTTAGCACAAACATATCTGCAAAACAAGTAAAAAAGGTTTTATAATTATAGTACTTGTCAAAAAATATCCCGTTTTGGCTATCTTTTTTCATAAACCGCTTGCTTTTTTTCCTGCGCTGGTTTATAAAGTAATAGTTAAAGTGCGGCCGCATGAAACCGGCCGTAAGCATATCGACTGTTCATAGACCCTCCAGTCGTTAAACAAAACCCGGCATTTACGCAGCCTGCTGCGTTTTTCCGGTGTGCCCGGATTTTTTTATTTTCAGGAGAAAATATGTATATCATAAAGACCGAAAACTATTTTGATTCCGCCCATTTTCTTAAAGACTATGACGGAAAATGCGCAAATATCCATGGTCACAGATGGTGTGTTACAGTGGAGGTGGCTTCGGATACACTTTCCGTAGAAAAACAGACAAGGGGAATGGTCGTGGATTTTTCCTCTTTGAAAACAGATCTTAAAAGCATCACCGAAAGTCTTGATCACTGTCTGATCATAGAGGAAGGTTCCCTAAAGGCTTCCACACTTGCTGCTCTTGATGACGAAGGCTTTAAGATAGTCAGCATGCCCTTCAGACCGACAGCCGAAAATTTTGCGAAGTTTTTCTATGACAAGATGACCGAAAAAGGACACAGCGTACTTCAGACCACCGTATATGAGACCGAAAACAACTGTGCAAGGTACAGGGCATGAAATATAATATAGCCGAAATCTTTGCGAGCATAAACGGCGAAGGGCCTTTTGCCGGCGAACCTGCAGTCTTTGTAAGGCTTATGGGCTGCAATATGCGCTGCAGCTACTGCGACACGGCATGGGCACTTTCAGGGGCGCCTCAGTTTGTCATGACGGAGGATGAGACAGTTCAAAAGATACTGTCATACGGCATTTCGCGAGTGACACTTACGGGCGGCGAACCGCTTCTGGCCAAAAATGTCGATACCCTGATAAAAAGGATATGCCTCGAAAAAAGCCTGAAATTAGAGATCGAGACAAACGGAAGCATACCCATACGGCCTTATTTTGATATTGAAAACGGGCCCGTAATGACAGTTGATTACAAGCTGCCTTCAAGCGGATGCGAAGAAGCTATGTATCTTGGAAATTTTGAGGACGTGCGGCCATGCGACAGCGTTAAATTTGTATGCTCCGGCAAAAATGACCTTATAAAAGGTCTTGAGATAATAAACAGATATTCCCTGCGGGGGCGCTGCAATATATTTTTCAGCCCCGTATGGGGAATGGCGGACCCAAAAGAAATGGTCGCATTCCTGCTTGAAAACAGGCTTAGCGACGTGCGGCTTGCACTGCAGCTTCACAAATTTATATGGGATCCGAATGAAAGAGGTGTATGATGGCAATAGATCAGGAAGCAATAAAGAAACATATAAGAGGCATACTTGAGGCACTGGGTGAAGACCCCGAAAGGGAAGGATTAAAAGACACACCGGACAGGGTCGCAAGAATGTATGCCGAAGTCTTTGAAGGAATAAGTTACACAAACCACGAGATAGCGGAAATGTTCGGAAAGACCTTTAAGTATGAAGGCGATACCGACGATATGGTCATAGTAAGGGACATAGATGTCTTCAGCTACTGTGAGCACCACATGGCACTTATGTATGACATGAAAGTAACTGTAGCATATATCCCTAAGGATAAAGTGATCGGTCTTTCAAAGGTCGCGCGAATAGCAGAGATGGCCGGCAAGAGACTGCAGCTTCAGGAACGCCTCGGAAGAGACATTTCAGAGATAATACGCGAAGTGACCGGCAGCGAAGACGTCGCCGTACTGATAGACGGAAAGCACAGCTGCATGACGGCAAGAGGGATCAAAAATGCGGGAGCTCTTACCCACACCCAGTCCCTTTCGGGGCGTTTTAAGACAGAGCCCGGGCTTTTGTCACGCATTTGACAATAAAAAGGTAAGGAAATAGCAAAATGAAAGCACTCGTACTACTTAGCGGCGGCATAGATTCGACCACCTGTCTCGCCATGGCCATAGACAGATACGGCGCCGAAAACGTAGCCGCACTCTCCGTCTCATACGGACAGAAACACATCAAAGAACTTGAAAGCGCAAAGAAGGTCGCAAAATACTACGGCATATCAATATCATTCATAGATCTTGCGCAGATGTTTGCATACAGCGACTGTTCGCTTCTTTCTTCTTCAAGCGAGGCCATCCCCGAAATGAGCTATGCCGAGCAGCAGGCAGGAAAAAGCACGCCTGTATCCACCTATGTGCCTTTCAGAAACGGTCTCTTTTTATCGGCAGCCGCATCCATTGCTCTGTCGATGGGATGTGAGTCGGTATGGTACGGCGCGCACAGCGACGATGCCGCGGGAAACGCGTATCCGGACTGTTCCGAAAGCTTTGTGGCTTCCATGGGCAAAGCCATCGAAGAAGGAACAGGCGGCGCATTAAAGCTGGTCGTTCCGTTTGTAAGATACAACAAGGCAGAGGTGGTTAAGACCGGTCTAAAATTAAAGGCCCCGTACAAATTTACATGGAGCTGCTATAACGGCGGCGACCGGCCGTGCATGAAATGCGCGACCTGCCTCGACCGGGCAAGGGCCTTTGCTGAAAACAATGCGGCAGACCCCGCACTTTAAGGTAGAAAAACCTTCGGTTTTTCTTTGAACCGCCTCTGAGCCGGCGGGGGCTCCCAGCATCTGTCGATGCTGGTAATATTTAAAGAAAAAGGGTAACTGTTACGAAAAAGGAGACAAAATGCCAAGAACAAAGGAAGAAACAGAAGGACTGAGCCTTCTGGGCAGCAAGAAGACAGAGTATCCTGCGGATTACTGTCCGGATATCCTGCAGACTTTTATAAATAAGCATCAGGATAATGATTATTTTGTGAAATTCAACTGTCCCGAATTTACATCTCTCTGCCCCATAACCGGGCAGCCCGATTTTGCGACAATTTACATTTCCTATGTTCCGGACGTAAAAATGGTCGAAAGCAAATCCTTAAAGCTCTACCTTTTCGGTTTCAGAAACCGGGGCGACTTCCACGAGGACTGTGTCAACATCATCATGAAAGACCTGATAAAGCTTATGGACCCTAAATACATCGAAGTATGGGGCAAATTTACACCAAGAGGCGGCATCTCCATAGACCCTTATTGCAACTACGGACGCAAAGGGACCATATGGGAAGAGACCGCAGTAAAAAGGCTCACCATGCACGATCTTTATCCCGAAAAAATAGACAACAGGTAAGGATGACCTTACCTGTTGTTTTTATTTCTAATCAGTAATCCGCCGCCTTTTCGACTACCGGCACTTCGATATCGGGATGTATCTCTTTGGGATCCCATTCGTAGAACATTATGCCATGCACAGAGCGCATGGGGAGGATTATGTGGCCGTCGGCAGTCTTTACCGCTTCGCCCGCAAGCAAAGAAGCGGAATAGGTCTCAAATCTTGAATCATAGATCAGCTGCCTTGCCGAATTGTAAATATATACATAGTATGATGAAAGACCGTTTCCAAGCTCCCTTTCAAAGTAGAGTAAAAGGTCGCCGCCCGCAAGCATCTGACTCTTAAGTTCGCCTACCGCCTTAAAGGAGCTTCCCGCATATCCGCTGCGATAGTATTTTATCTCGCCGATATTTCCGTCATAAACAGACTTTAACAAAAGATAGCCGTCGTCGATGGCTGATGTATAGTCCATCCTGCCGGTATAAATTATGCTTCCGTCATCCGGATCTATGATAGCCGCAGCATCGGCTCCTTTTTTGTCTTTGCCCCCTACTAAAACTCTCGCGCCGCCGTATTCGTATGCTCCAAGCACGCTTTCTACCGTAAAGCTGTCCTTTAGCTTCACTGCCGCAGGTGCCGAGCCGGATCCTGCCGTTATGCTTATAAGCGAAGTACCGTCAGAATAGTAATATGTATTATTTCCTTTTCTGAAAACTCCCATTCCGCCGTCCGGAAGCGTTATGACATTGTGCTTTTGGCCGGAGCTCGTATACCTTGCTGCTGTAGCCTGAGACCCTTTTGTGATAAACCAGATATTGCTTCCTACATTTACCACCCTGCCTGCAGGAGCATTTTCGGCATCGCGCAAAACGCTTAGCGGAATGACTTTTCCGTATACTTTCGCATCCCCGGCATTTACCGTTGCAAGGACCGTCTTTATATTTGTCCCGTCGTTTATCAGGTATTTTGCGACCCACTTGCCGTCTTCGGTGTCATAAAGTTCAAGCTCTGAGATGCTGCCTTCATCCGTTGCCGCATCCCCTGACATATATCCGACGTGGCAGATATCTCCGAAAACATTGGGTGTAACGCCCCAGTCCAGCACCTGCAGCCCCGAAATGCCGTAAATATTTTCCGGCTCAGGCTCGGTCTCAGTCTCTGTCTCCTTTGTCGTTTCGGGAGTAAGAGTGAGCTCCTGCGTGCTTTCATCCGTTTCGGACGCGCCCACGTTTTCGGTCGTGCTTCCGTCTGTTTCGGGCTCCGTCTCGTTTTTTTCGTTTGTCTGCTTTGAGGCAGCAGCCGTAGCGGCCGCTGCCTCAGTCTCCGTTTTTTCTACTACATCTATCGGTATGGTATCAAGCTGCTTTGCGCATCCGGCAAGCAAAACGCCTGCCAAGGGCAAAAGCAACAGCTTTCTTTTTTTCATTACGATCAGCCTCCGAAGATCTTTGATGGATCAAAACATCTAACGTTTATCCACATATGATTTATGCGGGCATTGTCCTCGTCGGAGAAGCATTCCATTATCGCACATCTTTCCACAACGTCTATCGGGGGATACTGCGCATAAAGTTGCCTTCTTGTCTGCGACTTTTCCGTCGTTATGCAATACTCTTCATCAGCATCCTCTGCATCAGAAAAGAAATAGCCTATACAATACTCGACGGTCTCTTCATCCTCATCGGTAATCTCTGTCTCGTCGCCCGTTTCAGCATTTTCTGCTTCATCGGCATCTTCAGCTTCCTCAGCGTCTTCGGCACCTTCGACATCCTCGCCGTCTTCTTCATCTCCCTCTTCTTCCGCACCGTAATTCCAGTCCAGATAGTTAAAGATAAGGTCGGAGTCTCCGCCCGAAATGGCAGATGTGTAGCCGATGTAATACATATTTCTGATTGCATTTTCAGGCATTGAGACAAAGTTTACAAAAGCCTGTGCAGCCTGAAGCTTTTCCGTATCTTCTCCGATACCGTCCTTTAAAAGGACCCATCCGTCAAACCAAAGGTTGGAACCTTCTTCCGGCACCGCATAGCATAATTCTACACCATCTTCGTCCGCCTGGTCAAGTGTATAGACCGCATCTCCCGACCACTGAAGGTTTGCAAGTACTTTTCCGGTGACCATATCGGCCTTTCCGCTGTCTGTCTCAAAGGAATACACATTATCCTTTATGTCGGATAATATATCTTCTATGGCATCCACGGTGTCCTCGTCGGTCTTATTAAAGTATTTGGTGAGCTGCTCGTAATAATTTTCCGAGTTCAAAAGGTCCTCTGACTTAAGGATATCTTTAAAATGGATGGCTGCTGCGGCGAAATATGAATCCCTTACGCTGTCTTTGATGGTTATCTGCTTTTTAAGGCTCTTATCAAGCATTATGTCAAAGCACGAGGCCTGTTCATCCGTTACATATTCGGGATTGTAAACTATGCCGAGAGTTCCCCACATATATCCGGCCGCGTACTCGGAAAGCTCTTTTCCTTCGATGTTAAGGCCGTCAAACCTCTTTTTTATGAAAGGCGATACGCCAAGGGCGTAATAATTGTTCTCATCCTCCGTATCAAAAAAGCTTTCGGTGTACTTAAGGACCTTGTCCTCTCTCATGAGCTTCATGATCATGTATTCGGAGGGGCAGGCAAGGTCGAACACATCGCCTATGGTCATCTGATTGTAGAGCTCTTCATTGGTTCCGAAGGTGGAATATTCCACCTTTACTCTCTTGCCGTATGTCTCGTAATACCAGTTTTCAAAATCTTCGACCATGCTGTTTTCGCCGAATATCTCGGTATCCTCATCAAGGTCGATCACCTCTTCCTCGTCCCAGCCGCCAAGATCTATGTACTCTTCCCAGTTCGCTATGCGAAGAACCGTCACGCCCGTATCATCCGATTTTGAACAGCCTGTAAATGCAGCTGTGCCTAAAACAAGCGCGGAAATGCCGATAAAACTACCTCTTTTCATTCTTCGCACCTCCCGCCTTTACGTTCATGAATACCACAGCGGCGACAACGATCAGGAAGATAATGGTGGACAGAGCCCAAAGAGCCGTCTTTATGGATGTCTGCGCGCCTCTTGTGGCATTTACGACATAGGTCGAAATGGTATCAAAGGTCGCCGGCTTTGTGTATGTGGTTATGAAATAATCATCAAGTGACAGTGTTATGGCCGTCATAAAGCCCGAAACGATACCGGGCATTATCTGGGGGATGACCACCTTCCAAAGCGCCTGTCCCGGCTTGCAGCCAAGATCGAGAGCCGCCTCGTAAAGTGCATTGTCCATTCCCTTAAGTCTCGGAAGCACCGAAAGGTATACAAACGGGGTGCAGAGCACGGTCTGTCCGATGACAAGGGGAATAAAGGTAGCCTTGTCAACTTTAAATACGACTATCAGAAGTATACATACGGAAAAACCGGTTACTACGTCGGCATTTGCGACAGGCACTTCGTTTGCAAGCTCTATGGCATTTCTTATGCCCTTCTTTGAATAAAACGCACCGATAGCGCCCATGGTACCAAGAACGGTCGAAAGCGCCGAAACGCCGAGCGCAAGGAGTATGGTTCCCGTCATCATGGATCTAAGCGCATCTTCCGTAAACAATGTCTTATAATTTTTGAAAGAGAATCCTCTTACACTTCCGATTATGGAAGAATCCGTGAAGCTGTAAAAGGCAAGTATAAGTATCGGAACATACAAAAACGCAAGGACAAGCAGTATCCAGGTTTTTTGAAGCGGATGTCTTCTCATCTTCTGCCACCTCCTTTCTCGGCCGCGAGCCTGCCCGTCATAAGGGTAAACAGACCGATGAGCATCAAAAGTATAGCCGATATGACGGCACCGTTGTTCCAGTCATATGAGCTGAAATAGCTGCCGATAAGGCTTCCCATGATGTAGGTAGAGTTGTATACCATATCGAGCACAACATAGTTTGTCATCGCAGGAAGGAATACCATGGTCACACCGCTGACGATGCCGGGCACCGAAAGCGGAAGGATAACTTTTCTTAAGGTCTGCGGGAAAGTAGCGCCAAGGTCTGCGCTGGCCTCTATATATGACTTATCGAGCTTTGTGAGCGAGTTGAAAAGAGGCATTATCATAAATGGCAGGAAATCATATACCATGCAAAAGATCGTGTTAAAGAACGGATGCATGGCAAGATTGCCCTCCACCAAAGAAAGGATCTCTTTAAGGGCTGTTATCCTGAGCGTGAAGTTTATCCACATGGGCATAACGAACACCATCAGAAAACCGTGTTTTCTGCAAAATGCCCCTTTTGCAAGAATGTATGCCGTCGGATATGCTATAAGCAGGCATACAAGTGTTGTGATAACAGCTATGACGACACTGTATAAAAGTGTTCCGACTGTACGTCTGCTGCCGAAAAATGCCGCAAAGTTTGCGAACGAAAGATGTCCCGATCCGTTTGTAAAGCCGTAGTACAAGATGACTATAAGCGGAAAAATAACGAACAGGATCATGAAAATGACATATGGCAGCGCCAATGTCTTTCGGTTAATGACTGAGCGCATCTGTTATTTCTCCTTATTTAATGATCTTGAACACTGCCTTGGACGGATCCGCCTTAACGCTTACGATATCGTCCTGGTTCCAAAGGTATTCATCGTCTGCTATATAATCAAATTCCGCCTTCGAACGGATAGTGTAGCTGTAATGGTCGCCTATATAGTAGAAGGAAACTATCTGTCCGGATGCATCTCCTTCATTTACGTCATCGCTCATGGCAAATTCCTCCGGAGGAATGTATGCCATCACCTTAACGCCTTCGGTCTCGATCACATTTCCGGACTTATCACTTATATGATCATCCGAAACGACGGCATCAGGATACACTGCAAGAGGGTCTATATCCCACTTGATATCCGCAAATTCAACATGAAGCAGGCCGCCTGTGATGCCGCCGAGCACACCTTCAAAGTGGTTGATGGTGTTATCGTAGGGAATGATGTGGATATTGTCGGGCTGAACGTAAAGACCGACCTCCTGGCCTTCCTTAAACTGCTTTAAGCAGTGAACTTCCATCTCATACTGTCCGCACTGAACGAATGTGATATAGAAGGTTCCTTTAAAGTCCGCACTTGTGACGCTTCCGTTTATCTGTCCCTTGCCGGGCTCTACCACTTCAACATCCTCGGGTCTTATTACGGCATCTATCTTTGTACCCTTTTCAAAATCATCGACGCAGTCAAAGATGGCATCGGCAAACCTTGCCTTGCGGAAATCTGCCATGGTGCCGTTAAAGATGTTGCTCTCGCCGATAAAGTCCGCAACAAAAACGTTTGCAGGCTCGTTGTATATTTCCTCGGGAGTTCCCACCTGCTGGATATGACCGTTTGACATAACGACGATCTTATCCGACATGGTAAGAGCTTCCTCCTGATCATGTGTAACAAAAATGAAGGTAATGCCGAGCTGCTTATGCATGCTCTTAAGCTCGAGCTGCATCTCCTTTCTCATCTTGTAATCGAGAGCTGAAAGGGGCTCGTCCAAAAGAAGGACCTGGGGCTCGTTTACTATGGCCCTTGCGATTGCTATTCTTTGCTGCTGTCCGCCGGAAAGAGTGCTTATGTTTCTCTTTTCAAAGCCTTCAAGATCTACGACCTCAAGAGCATCGCTGACCTTTTTCTTCATTTCTTCCTTTGAAAGACCTTTAAGCTTTAAACCGAATGCAATGTTGTCATATACATTCAAATGAGGAAAAAGAGCATACTTCTGGAAGACCGTATTGATGGGTCTTTCATTTGGCGGAAGCTTGGTGATATCTTTTCCGTCCAAAATGATGCTTCCCGTTGTGGGCTTGTCAAAGCCGCCAAGCATACGGAGTATTGTTGTCTTGCCGCAGCCTGAAGGGCCTAAAAAGGTCACAAATTCACCCCTGTTCACATCGAGTGAAAAATCTTTGACGATGGTCGTTCCGTCGTCTTCAAAGGTACGGGTGAGATCCTTCATCTGAATAAGTACGTTATTCTCGCTCATTTTCTTTCTCCTTATAAAAAATTTCACAGGCGTGCATAGCACCGCCTGTGAAAATAATACGCTTTTTATCTACGGACTTTTACGCCGAAGGCATTTCGTATATAGATGGTTTTTAGAGTCTATATAGCACAAACACTTTTACTACTCTTATTGACCGTTTCACAAGTCTGTGCGAATAGCACAATTATGGTTTTTGGAAGAAACACTCCGCTTTGCTCCGTGTTTCTTTGAATTAACCGCGCCAAGCGTCGCGCGGACTGACTGGCAGGATTGCAAAGCAATCCTGCCAATAGTAACCAACTCATAAAATCAAGAGAGATCTCTCAATCAATAAGGCTGCACATGTGGCCGCCGATCGGCTTGGTGGACCCGGCTGTCCGTATGGCCTGATTTGCTCCTGAAAAACAAAAGGAGCGGTCCAAACATGCCCATATGTAAAAGGCTTTAAAAATGTATCATAAGCGCAAAGCATTTGTCAAGAGCTTTGTTAATAAAATATTTATATTTCAGATCATTTACCATTCATAAAGGCGAGCATCTTTTCAAAATCATATTCGCGGATAAGCGTCGCGCCGTCCCTCACCTTAAGTGCTTTGTTGCTTACGATAATATCGGCGCTTTCCGGATCGTCCGTTACGGCACTTGCCATCATCTCAAAGAATGATCTTACATTTATCGTATCCGTTACGTTAAAATAATCCGTAAGGAATGAAAGGCCGGTCTCTCCCGCGACTCTGTCCGCACCGCTTTTTGCCATATTGAGCCATATAAGATCGTTCTTTTTCAGGTCGATGGCAAAAAGATAGCATGATGTGGAGTTACAGTTGACCGTGAACGCGGTTTCCACTGTCTTCGGCTCATATATCTCGCCGGAATCCGCCTTGTCCCTGTTCATATATCCCGCACGGCAGAAACAGCCTGAAAAAGGACTGCCCGAGAATACATTGTCACAGAATATAAGATATTCCGTATCGGGATGCTTCAGCTTAAACAGCTCTGTGTCTATGTCAAAGTATTCAGATCCGCCGTTATAGCCGCTCGTCTCATCACCTGAATACACGATCTCTGCAGACTGTTTTCCTGCCATGGTCCGCCATGAAAACTCCTCCTGACGCCCCGCAGAGTCTATACCGAACACGGACAGATCTATGTCATTCACCTTCTCCCAGTATGTGAATGTCCTGATCTTCTTTGCTTCTTCCATATGTATGCGGCTTCCCCTTGCAAGCACGCCGAAGCCTCCCGAGGATGTGTTCTCCTGCAGGGGAAGAGCATAATTCTTCATATCCGGGTCGATATATACCTTGCCAAGCTTTCCTTTAAGGTTATCTTCAAGATTTGTCTTTACCGTGTTCCACAAAAGAGCGGCATATTCCCTTTTGATCTGCGATCTGCGCCTGCTTTCTTCCTGCTTGGTCTCGATATGGACCTTCAGCATGTCATGCTTTGTAAACTTGAATATTCTCTTTTGCTTATACTTGCGGTTCAGCTCGTTTTCATATCTTACTAGAAGCTGCAAAAGGACGATATTGTTGCCTGTATCCGCCATTTTCATGACAGATCTTACTTCATCTGCCGATGAGCATCTGCTCACTATATGATCAAGGTGCCTCATCATTCCGGCGCTGCCCTTTAATTCTTTTAAGGTTGCTGCCGCGCCAACGGCATCTCCTGCGGCAAGCTTCTTTTCAAAGGCCGAATAAGCCGAGCAGTTCTTATCGCCCCTCATGGCCTCAAGCAGCAGACGGCCGTTTTCGTTTTTTGCCTTGTAGTGGATGTGATGCAAAAGACCGCACCACACCTTCTTTTTCTCGTAGCAGCCGGAAATGTCAAACCTTTCCCTGCCTGTGATCTCGTCTATGACAGCTGCGACAAGCTTTCTGTCGGTATTCTGTAAATTCAGTTTTTTTATGTTTTCATTTCTGTAGACAGAAAAGCTTATCTCATCAAGCAGTTTTATGACGTCGTTTATAGTAAGGAATGTGGCGTAATAGATATCTCTCGTATTGCAAAGCAGCTTGATGCTTGTATTCTTTGAAGCTATCTTTTCCGGTCTGTATCCGTATTCACGGGTATATTCGACCACCACCTCAAACTGAGCGAAAGAAAGGGGTCTAGTGGATGATAAAAGACCGATCACTATTTCTTTCAGGAGTGCTTCGGCCTCCTGCACGGAAACGATGTCAAAATCCTTTGGCTGTGTCTTTTCTTTAAAGCATATCCTTTCTATGGTGTTTTCAAGCACCGAATGACCGGCCTGATCAAAATATCCCATTCCGTAGGTTCTGTAATAATGAAGAAGCTGGTCAAAAAGGAGCTGATCGGAAGTGAGCTGTTTTACGCTTTCGGGAAAGCCCTCGTAAAAAGGCTTTGGAACATTACTGCCAAGACTGTGCGATGCCTGTTCTATCATGGCTTTTTCCGTAAACTCATATCCCTTTACAATACGTATGCCGAAAAGATTTGCAAGAGCGCAAAGCGTCTCGAGCGCATTTTCATGCGTCTCCTCTTCGTAGACAAAAATATGCTTGTTAAAAAGATAATCCTTGAATATTTTTTTCATACCGTATGTCCCCCGTAAAAAGAATAAGAGGCGATATCGGCGGATTAATCCCTGGAAGTGAAGTAAATCCGCCTAGCTGCCTCCTTTTTTGCGATATCGCCGGCTTAAATAAAGAGGCCCGAAGGCGCTCTTCCCTGGAAGTGAAGTAAAGCCGGCTAGCTGCTTCTTGATTTTCTCACAGCCACCCAAAAAAGTCAAGAACACATTTGCTTTGTCTATTGTATAAGTGTACAAAAAAGAGTATAATATTTAACATGGATTTTACATTTGCATGACTAAAATGCTAACATTGGAATGTTAATCTATCCTTGTATACCTTAAAATAGAAACAATCATGCGAATCGACCGGTATATATGGAGGTAAACACTTGAGCATAACAGATGTAATAAATCTTTTTTCCGGAATAGCCCTGTTTCTTTTCGGAATGTCACTTATGGGAGACGGACTTAACCGTGTTTCCGGAAGCCGGCTTGAACCCATTCTCTATAAACTGACCGGAAATCCCTTTAAGGGTCTTCTTCTCGGAAGCGGAGTGACCGCCGTAATACAGTCATCCTCCGCAACTTCGGTAATAGTCATGGGTTTTGTCAATTCAAACATGATGAAGCTTCGTCAGGCCATCCCCGTAATACTCGGCGCGATCTTCGGTACAAGTATCACCGGCTGGGTGATATGTCTCAGCTACATGGATAATACCGGCGGTATCGGTGAGCTTTTATCGACTTCGACTCTTACCGGCATAATTGCCGTAACGGGAATAATATTCCGGACATTCTGCAAGAAAAAATCACTGCGTCATATCGGCGATATCATGATGGGTTTTGCCATACTTATGTTCGGCATGGGTACCATGAGCGGTTCCGTTTCCGGTCTTAAGGACATGGAATGGTTCAGGAATCTCCTTGTTTCCTTAAAGAATCCCTTCCTCGGAATATTGGTGGGAATAATGATATCCACCCTTTTGCAATCGGCGTCCGCTGCCGTCGGTATCGTACAGGCGCTTTCTGTGACAGGTCTTGAGACCTTTGAAAACTCGTTCCCCCTTTTGATGGGTATATCGATAGGCGCGGCTCTTCCTGTCATGGTTGCTACCATAGGCACGGGAACAGAAAGCAAGCGTACAGCACTCAGTTACCTTGTTTCCTGCGTCATGGGCGTTATGTGCATCGCATCGATCTTTTACATATTAAATTCGGTCGTTGCTTTTTCCTTCGTGAGCAAGGTGATGTCGCCTTTTTCACTCGCATTTGTACATACGGTCTTCCGCTTTTTGATGATCG
Source organism: uncultured Lachnospiraceae bacterium (assembly GCA_902790095.1). Lineage (GTDB taxonomy): Bacteria > Bacillota > Clostridia > Lachnospirales > Lachnospiraceae > UBA4292. The sequence goes on from CADAQV010000011.1 coordinate 22,580, forward strand.
TCATTTTACTGCCGTTCGTAGATATCATCGAAGCACTCGTCTGCATGATTATTCCCGAAAGGAAAAAGAAGGGTGAAGAACCCTCCATCGTGCTTGATGAGCGAATGACCCAGTATCCCGCTCTTGCTATAGAACAGTGCCGAAGCATGATAATCGAAATGGCCAAATCTGCAGGAAAAGCTTTTTCGGAAAGCTGCATGCTGATAGAACATTATTCGGATGAAGGTTTTTCCTATGTGGAA
>CADAQV010000011.1:22886-23424 GCA_902790095.1 uncultured Lachnospiraceae bacterium
TCCTTATGAAACTCTCTTCTCAAAATCTAACTGAAAGACAGAGTCAGGAAACAACGATCTTTCTCCACACCCTTACGGATCTTGAGCGTATTTCCGATCACGCTTTGAATCTTGCCCAAAACGCTCAGGAATTAAAGCAGAAGCAGATCACCTTTTCGGATGAAGCCATACATGAGCTGTCTGTCACCATAGCGGCCATCCGCGAGATCCTGCAGATCACCATTTCGGCACTCGAAAATGAAGACCTTGAGCTTGCCTCACAGGTAGAGCCTCTTGAAGATGTGGTCGACAATCTGTGCGACGAATTAAAGCTCGGACATGTGGAAAGGCTTCAGCAAGGGAAATGCAGTATCCGTCAAGGCTTTGTTTTTAACGACATGGTCACGAACTATGAACGTATCTCGGATCACTGTTCAAATATAGCCGTTGCGCTTATCGAAGTATACTCGGGTACATTGATGGCTCACGAATATATCGGTACCGTAAAAGGTCAGGAGAACGAGGTCTATGATCATTATTACAAAGAATTCATGTCCAG